>NZ_JBHWBS010000026.1:36922-75978 GCF_042735655.1 Streptomyces sp. NPDC059567
GTCTCTCGTGGTCTCCCCCGCGCCCCCCCCCCGCCGCCCCCCCCCCCCCCCGGGGGCGCCCCCCCCCCCCCCCCCCCCCCGCGCGCCCCCCGCGCCCCCCCCGGCCCGCCCCGTCGGCGTCTGTCGAGGGGAGGGTCCGTCAAGAAATGCCCAGGTCAAGCATCTTCACACGGCCATCACTCGAACGGTGGTCGAATGCGCCTACACTCCCGCGGGCCATGTGCATGGCAACTACACGGGAGGAAAGCGTGAAGAGGAGTCTCAAGGCGAGGGCGGTGTTGTCGATCACGGCGACGCTCGCCGCGTCGCTGCTGACGGCAGCACCCGCGCAGGCCGTCGATGATCCAGGCCTGGCGTTGAGCAACTTCGAGCTCCGACCGATCGGGAACCGGGCCGAACTGCAGGGCCGGGTCGACAAGCTCAACGCCGACCTGCCGAACATCGGCGTGAACTCGATCCTGAAGGCGGACGCCCGTCAGGGCACATGGAGTTCGGGCGTCTGCAACACGGCGGCCGTCGAGGCCGGGACGAAGCCGGAGAACTTCACCCGGTCGTTCTGCTTCGACGACGCCGACAACGGCAACGAGAACTCCGAGTGGTGGCCGCAGGGCGTGACCGGCGTCGCCGACGCCGACGAGGACCAGACCTGGGGCGATCCCGAGCCCGGGTGGGATCCCGCGGACCACAAGCCGATGATGGTCACCTGGTACAACAAGGACGACTGGAACGGCGACAAGAAGCCCGATGACGCGGACGCCGACGGGCTGAACACCGAACGCAAGGGCGTTCGCGTCTCCTTCATCGACTCCAGCACCGGGAAGTACGCCCACGTCCTGCTGGTATACCCGTTCATCAACGCCTCGGGCAACGCCAGTTACATGAGCGTGCGCACCTCGCAGCACTACTCGTCGAGTCAGTACAACTACGGCTCGCTGCACGCCGGCGGCATCGTCTGGTACGGCTACTACCTGTACGTGGCGGACACCAACCGCGGATTCCGCGTCTTCGACCTGCGCGACATCATCGACCTCGGGGCGCTGCCCGCCGACAAGTGGGGTACGTCCAAGAGCGCCATCGGCAGGCAGGACGGCGTCTACCACGCCCACGGATACCGCTACATCCTCCCGCAGAGCGACGGGTGGACCAACACCGCCTGCGACACGGTCGAGCCGCCGCCGGGCACGCCCTGCGACATGCAGGACAACGACAAGACGTGCGAGGCCAACGACGTCACGCCGAAGACCAGCTACGCCGGCCTCGACCGCAGTTCGAGCGTCCGTCACATCACCACCGGCGAGTGGTGCGAGAAGGCGCAGGTCACGGACGCGTACACCACCGGCAGGGTCATCCGTCGGCCGATGAACGCCAGCGGGGGAACGCCGAAACTGGACGGCAACGGATACTGGGCGGCCGACGAGGCCTACCGCATTCCCTTCAACGCGTCGTACACCGACAACGGCGGGATCCAGGGCGCCGCGGTCATCAACGGTACGTACTACCTCAGCCAGAGCCGGGGTTCGTCGAACGGCCGGTTGATCGTCGCCAGGCCCGACGCCGGCACGGGACGACTCGTCGAGACGTCCCCCCGCCGGGTGTCCGCGATCGGGGTCGAGGACCTCTCCGTCTGGCCCGGATCGCCGAACCAGCTCTGGACGGTCACCGAACATCCGGGCCGGCGCATGCTGTTCAGCGTCACTCCCTGACCGTACGACCTGGTGCGCAGCGCCCGGGAGGCTTCGGCCGGCTCGGGCGCTGCCCCGTTTCCCCGCCTTCGTCACTGGCCCGTCGGCTGCTCGCGTTCCTGCTGGGCCAGGAGGTAGCCGGCCTGGAAGCGGCTCTCGGCGCCCAGGGCCGCCATCACGTCGGCGACGTGGCGGCGGCAGCTGCGGACCGAGAGGCCCAGCCGGCGGGCGATCGCGGCGTCGGTCAGACCCTCCGTGAGGAGGCGGACGATCGTCTGCTTGAGTTCGTCGGAGATGTCCATGATGGTCTGGCGGTCCCATTCGGTCTCGAACGGGAGCGCCTCCAGCCAGAGGCGTTCGTACGCGCCGACCATGAACGAGACCACGTGCGGTTCACGGATCAGGACCGCCGCGTTCGGGTCGTCCGGGACCGGGATGACCGCCGTCGCACGGTCGAAGACCAGCATCCGCATGAACTCGTCGTCCAGGGTGCGCACCTGCGCGCCGAGCTTGCCGACCCGCTCGACATAGGCACAGGTGCCCGAGGAGAAGCGGGCGGTGTGCTGGTAGAGGATACGCATCCGGACGCCCCGGCGCAGGAGCTCCTCGTCGCGGGCGACCGCCTCTTCGAGGACCTCGGCGCGCCGGCCGCCGCCCGGCTGCGCCGTCATCACCTCGCGCTCGCAGGTGCGGCCCAGTTCGGTGATCGCCTCCCGGACCGCCCGGAGATCGGTGAGGACCTCCACGTACTCCGCCTGCCGGAGGTGTGTCAGCTGGGACAGATGCGTCTCGTAGAGCGGCATGAACGCCATCAGCTGCTCGCGCGTGCGCTCCATGTGCAGGCGCCTTGCCCGCATCTCGCGCTCCAGTGGCCCCAGGGTGCGCTGCACCGCCTCGTCCGGTGGCACCGGCAGGACCCCGCGCTCCGGCGTGCGGCGCAGCAGGCCCATGTCGAGCAGGGCCGACACCGCCGACTCCACGCGCGCCAGCGGCAGTTCCAGCTCCTCGGCCAGGTCCGCCGGTCGCGCGGGGAGGTCCGGATCGCGTCCGAGGATCGTCGTGTAGACCCGCGCCGGCGGATCGTCGGGCGCCAGGCCCTCCGGGAGGGCCTCCCCCAAAGGAGCGCCCATGAGGCCGACCGCGAAGCCGCCGCCAGGGCCGCTCGCGAGCCCCTCGGGCCTCTCGCTTCTGTCTGCTATCGCCACCTTTACCCCCGCTTGTGACAGCGTCCTGTTGCTGCCATGCAGCCTAATGAGCCATGCGGTCCACCCGATAGTCATGCAATCCCGGATACGTTCATCTCGCCGCCCACAAGGTCAAAGCTCACAGAGCTCGTGAAGCACGCGAGCCATGCAAAACCCTTGAAAAACTCGGACTTACTCATCGCGGAAGAGAGAGCAGACGAATGAAGCGGCGGATCCGCAACACCGTGTACGCCACCCTGATCACCGCCCTCGCGGGTCTGGCCACCGTCACCGGCACGCAGCTCGCCGCCGACGGCGGAGCCGGTGCCGGTACGGACGACACGGGTTGGGGCGCGGCGGTCGTCGGCGGCACCCACGACACCGGCTGGGGCGCTCCGGTCCCCGGCCCGGGAACGAACGACACCGGCTGGGGATGACCGCATGACGCTGCTCGACTGCACCCTGCGCACCAGCGGGCAGCTCACCGGCGGCGCGCCGTCACCGCAGCTGGTCGCCGACTACCTCGCGGTCTGCGCGCGGCTCGGCATCGACGTGATCGAGCTGGGGTACGTGCACGATCCCGCCGACCGGACGGCCGGCGCCCCGCTGCCCGACGTCCTCACCATCACCCGTACGGTCACCGGCGCCGAGCGGTACGGGCCGCGGTTCGCGGTCCTGGTCGACGCCGCCGAACTGCCCTCCGGGGACGGCCCCGCCGTGGCGGCGGCCGACCGGATCGCCGACCGGATCGCCGCCGTCCCACTCCCCGTCGGCCTGGTGCGCGTCGCCGTCCGCTACGACGAGGTGGCGCGCGCCGCCGCCCCGCTGGGACGGCTGCGCGACGCCGGGTTCGGCGTCTGTCTGCTCCTCACCGAGATCGACCTCGCCTCCTACCCCGAACTCGACCGCTGTCTCGCCGAGACGGCGGCGCTCGGACCGCTCGACGCCGTCTTCCTCGTCGACTCGCTCGGCTCGCTCCGCCCGGAGCGGGTCATCGAACTCGTCCAGTCCACCCGCGCCGCCGTGCCCGCCCCGGTCGGCATCCACGCCCACGACAACCAGGGGTTCGCCCTCCACAACACCGTGGTGGCCCGCAGCGCCGGCGCCACCTGGCAGGACGCCACCGTGCACGGGATCGGTCCGGGAGCGGGCATCACCCGCACCGAACAGCTCCTCGCCCTGCTCGGGGCCACTCCCGGCGATCTCGGTCCGCTCCTCGAACTCATCGCCACGTACTTCGCCCCGCTCAAGCGCCGGTACGGCTGGGGTGCCGGACCCCGCCAGGTGATGGCCGGCCTCGCCCGGATCCCGGTGACGGCGGTACGGGGGCTGGACGGGGACTGAGGGGCGCCGGCCCCGCCCCGTCTCGGCGGGACGTCCTCCGCGCCCAGCGTCGGAGGGACGCCCTCCCGCGCCCCGCGTCGGAGGGACGCCCTCCCGCGCCCCGCGTCGGAGGGACGCCCTCCCGCGCCCCGCATCGCCGTTGCCCGTCGCCTGCCGCATGCCTCAGGAGACCCGTATGCCCTTCACCGCACCCATCCCGCCCCCGGGAGTGCCGGCCGTCGCCGTCACCCCGTACGGCAGCGCCGACACCACCACCCAGCCCGCCCGGCGGGCAGACCGCTCAGGAGAGGCCATGGCCGACCGCAGCCCGAACCGCTTCCGTATCGACCGGAGTTACGCAGAGGAGGAGTTCGGCCTCGCCTGTCAGCGGCTCATTCCGTGGCCCGGCGGGGACGAGGAGCCCCCGGTCGGCGCCATGGCCTGCTTCCTGCGGCCCGGTGGCGACTCCGACCCCGACTGCCACGACCAGGACGAGGTCATGATCATCCTCTCCGGCGCCGGCAGCGTGACCCTCGACGGCACGCTCGAACCGCCGTTCCGCGCGGGCGACGTCGTCGTCCTGCCCCGCAACCAGGAGCACGTCGTCCACAACACCGGCGACGAGGAGCTCAGCTGGGTCTCCCTCTACTGGCCGCTGCGCGAGCCCGCCGTCCGTACCGAGAACGAGGAGGTCGCGGCGTGAGCGCGACGCACTGGATCACCGCCACCCCGCCCACGCCCAACGGCGACCTGCACATCGGACACCTCGCCGGGCCGTACCTCGCCGGTGACGTGCTGCGGCGCTACCTGGTGGCCGAGGGAACGGGGAGCGTCCGGTACACCACGGGCCTCGACGACCACCAGAGCTACGTTCCCGTCCGCGGCCTCAACGACGGCGGACGCAAGGGCGAGGAGGTCGCCGACGGCTACGGCGAGTCCATCGAGTCCGTCTGGCGACAGGCCGGCGCCGACTTCGACGCGATCGTCCGCCCGCGCCGTGACGTCGAGTACCGGTCGGTGGTACAGGAGTTCTTCCAGCGGCTGTACGACACCGGGCACATCGTCGCCCGTACGCGACCGCTGCCGTACTGCACCGGCTGCGAGCGCTGGCTGTACGAGGCGTACCTCAAGGGCGGCTGCCCGCACTGCGGCTCGGGCTCGAACGGCAACGCCTGCGAGCCGTGCGGTCGCCCCAACGACTGCGCGGACCTGATCGACCCGGTCTGCACCGGCTGCGGCGCCACCCCCGAACTCCGCGACTGCGAACGGCTCTACTTCCCCCTCGCCCCCTTCGAGGAGCAGCTCGCCGCCTTCTGGGCCGAGGTCGACATGCCCCCGCACCTGCGGTCGCTCTGCGAGTGGATGCGGGCCGAGGGGCTGCCGGAGATCGCCGTCAGCCACCCCTCCGAATGGGGCGTTCCGGTACCGGTCGCGGGCTTCACCGAGCAGCGGATCTACGTGTGGTTCGAGATGGCCCCCGGCTATCTGCTGGAGTGGACCGGCGCCGGGGAGACCGGGCCCGCACCGGCGCCCGTGCAGTTCTTCGGTTTCGACAACGGCTACTTCCACGCGCTGCTGTTCCCGGCGGCGTTCCGGGCGTACGACGCGGAGATCGCGCTGCCGAAGGCGTTCGTGGTCAACGAGTTCTACCGGCTCGAAGGGCTGAAGTTCTCCACGAGCCGGCGGCACGCCATCTGGGCGCACGAGGAGCTGGCCCGGACGAGCGCGGACGTGCTGCGCTACCACGTGCTGTCGGACCGGCCCAACGGGCGGCAGACCAGCTTCAGTTCGGCCGCCCTCGAGATCAGCCGGACGCGGCTCGCGGAGCGTTGGGACGGGTGGCTGGGCCGCCTGTTCGCCGCCGTCGCCGAGGACGGGGGCGTGGTCCCGTCGGAGGCGCCCCGCGGCGCTGCCTGGGAGCGGCTGCGCCGGCGACTGACGGAGACCGTCGGTCAGCTGCGGGAGGCGTACGGCGTCGAGGGGTACGACGCCCGGCGGGCGGTCGCGCTGCTCGACGAAGTCGTCGCGCTCGCGGAGGACTTCGGGTACGTGAACGGCTTCGAGGCGGAGCGGCCGGACGGCGCCTCGGCGTACCGCGCCGCGCTGGCCGCGCAGCTGGCCGTGGCCGCCGCGCTGTCGGCGTGGGCCGCGCCGGCGCTGCCGTACGGCTCGGCGCGACTGGCGGAACTGCTCGGCCTTCCGGCCGTACGCCCCGTGGACGCGGTGGCCCTGACCCCGCTGGTCCCGGGCGCGCCCCTGGCGGCCTGGCCGGGGACGGTCTTCGGTGGCTGAGACCGTGGAGGGCGTGGCCGGCGCCGGGGCTCCGTCCCCGGGTGCCGGGCCCGGTGATACCGGCGCCGCGTACCCGCGCTCCGGCGACCGGCCCGCCTCCGCCGAGTCAGCCGGAGCCGCGTCCGCCCCCGCCGAGTCCGCCTGTGTCGAGTCCTCGCTTCCGCGCGGCGCGGTCGTGGGCCCCTTCTCGGGGCCCCGGGCCGCGTGGGGCGAGCATCTGGAGCGGGCCGCGGCCCTGTACGGGGACGTCAACTGGGAGCTGTACGACGACCGGGGGGAGGCGGAGACGGCCCGGCAGATCGCCGAGGCCGTCGTCGCCGAAGGCCGGCACACGCTGGTGATCGGTCACTTCAACAGCGCCGGTGCGCGGGCCGCGCTTCCCGTCTACCGGTCCGGCGGCCTGCCGGTCCTCCTGCCGCTGGCCACGACACCGGACCTGCTCGCCGACTGCGGCGGCACGGTTCTGCGCTGGTGCCCCGACGACCGTGCCCAGGCGGCGGATCTGCTCGCGGCCGTCGGCACGGCCGGCCACACCCGGATCGCCGTCACGCACGACGGGACGGCGTACGGGGAGGGCCTGGCCCGCCTCGTACGGGACGCGGGGCAGCCCGCGGCCGCCGGCCTCCCGGCCGGGCCGGTCGTCTCGGACGGCAGCGGCCCGGCGACCGGTGCGCTGCCGGGTGCCGGGCCCTTGGCCACCGGCTTCCGCACATCTGCGGGAGCGCCGGACATCGTCTCCGCCCCGGGGGCCGACGCGGCCGCGCTCACCGCCCTCGTCGTGTGCGGGACCCATGGCGGGGCCGCGCGGGTCGGGCGGGAGTGGCGGGAGGCGGGGTTCGAGGGGGAGCTGTACTTCACCGACGACTGCGCGGTCGACGAGTTCTCCGGGCTTCTCGGGGACGCGAACCGGGGTGCTCGCGTGGCCCGGATGCGCGGAGGGCCGGAGGCCCACGTCATGGCCGCGTTCGCGGCGGCCACCGCGGCCCTCACCGAGAACCCCGAGCGGACCGGGCGGATCCTGCTCGCCGCCGTACGGGCCCATGCCGACCGGGCGTTCACCGCGCTCGGGGAGCCGGTGGAGGGGAGCGTGGGCTGGGACGTCGTACCCGTACCCGTTCCGTCGCGTACCTCGCCGTCCCCGGGCGGCGGGGGTCACCGCGGCCGGGCCTACGACGTGATCGTCGTCGGTGCCGGAGTCGTCGGTGCCGCGACCGCCGCGGTGCTCGCCCGGCAGGGCGCGCGGGTGGCGCTCGTCGCGCCGATGGACGGGCGCCGGGACCACGCCACCGCCTGGTCCGGTGGGCTCGTGCGGGCTTTCGAGGCCGATCCGTACCTGCGGGGGCTCGCCCTCCGCAGCCACCAGCTGGCCTGGGGGCCCGTGGCCCTCGTGCCGGGACCCTACGGCTTCGTGCCGACCGGGTCGCTCGTGCTGTGCGGCGAGACCGACCTGGACCAGGCCGAGAAGGGCGTCGCCGAGCTCAACGGCGCCGGGGTGCCGGCGGAGTTGCTGGAGCCGGGGGTGGTCAGGGAACGCTTCCCGGGCCTCGCGGTGGACGGGGTGAGCGCCGCGGTGTGGGAGCCGGAGGGCGGCTACGCCGATCCGCCGCGCACCGCGCGCGTGTACCGCGACCGGGCCCTGGCCCACGGCGCGCGGCTGCTGCCCGCCCGCGTGCGGGAGCTGGTCGCACCGCCCGGGGCCGACCGGGTGCGGGTCCTGCTGGAGCCGGGCGGGCCCGTCGAGGCCCTGGCCGTCGTCCTGGCGGCCGGCAGCGGCACCGGCGCGATCGCCGGGCACCGGCTGAGCGGCTCGGACGCGGGGCGTACGAAGAGCATTCGGTACGGCTTCTTCCACCACCCGGACACGGCCGGACTGCCGACCGTCGTCGACATGGTGACCGGTGTCTGGGGGCGGCCCCAGGTCACCGGGGAGGCGGCGGGCGGGTACATGGCGGGGCGACCCGTCGACGAGTGGGACGTACCCGCGGGCGGCGAGGACACGCTCACCGACGAGCAGGTGGCGTACATCCGCCAAGGGGCGGCCACGCGCTGGCCCTGGCTCGCGGACCCGGCGACCCGCTTCCTCGGCGGCCGGCAGGGCGTCGACCTGTACACCCCGCACTCCCTGCCGCACCTCGGCCGGGAACGGCCCGACAGCCGCATCGTGCCGGCCACCGGCTGGTCCGGCGCCGGCTTCAAGACGGCCCCGGCAGCGGCCGAACTCGCGGCGGCGGAAGCCCTGGACGTCCTGTCGACCAGCTGACCCCGCCTGACGGGCCCGGCGCTCCTGATGCCGGGTCCGTCCCCGACCCCCACCCCACCGGAGGTGACACCCATGACGGATCTCATGCCCCGCCCCGCGCCCCCCGGCGGGGAAGCGGCCCCGAAGAAGCTCGGCGTTCGGGCGCTCGTCGTCTTCTACGTCAGCAGCCTCGTCGGGACCGGCATCCTGCTCGTCCCCGGGCTGACCGAGCGGCAGGCAGGGCCCGCCTCCGTGCTGGCCTGGCTGGCGCTCGCGGTCTGTTCCTACCCGTTCGCTCGGTTCTTCGCTGAGATGTCCGCCTGGCGGCCCGACGCCGCCGGGCTCGCCGCGATGGTGACCGCCGGGCTCGGGCGGCGGCCGGGGCGGGCCGCCGCGTTGCTGCTGGTGGCCACGTACGTCATCGGCAACCCCGTCATGGGCATCGTCTCCGCCCGCTGTCTGCTCGGCCTGATCGGGCAGCCGGACGGGCCCGTGTATCCGATCGCCATGGGCTTCATGGCCCTCTCCGCCGCGTTCACCCTCCTCGGGCTCACCGCCGGCGCGCGCGTGCAGGCCGCCTCGCTCGTCGTGCTGCTGCTCGGGCTCGGCGGGGCCGTGGCGGTCGCCGCGCCGCGGTTCGACGCGGGGGAGTACACGCCGTTCCTGACGAACGGCTGGGACGGCGTCGGCATCGCCGTCGTCACCGCGTTCTTCTCCTTCCTCGGCTGGGAGAACGTCTCCACCCTCGCCGAACAGGTCGACGACCCCGCCCGCAGCTACCGCCGTGCCATCCGCTGGGCCGTGCCCGTCGTCGGGCTCCTCTACGCAGCCGTCACCGCCGCCTATCTGGCCGTCCCCGGCGACGAACCCGTCGTCATCACCGCCCTGCTGGGCGCCTCCCTCGGCGAGGCCGGCGCCGTCGCCGGCGATCTGCTCGCCCTCGGCCTCGCGGTCGTCGCCACGAACGCCTGGGTCCTCGGCGCCACCCGCGTGGTCCGGGCCGCCGCCCGCGACCGCATCCTGCCGCGCGCCCTGGCCGACCGGCCCGTGCCGGCCACCGTCGCCCTGACCCTCGCCTACACGGCCGTCCTCGGCGCCCTGACCCTCACCGGCACCGGCGAGGAGCTCGTCCTCATCGTCACCAGCAGCGCCTTCCTGCTGCTGTACGTCGCGGCGGCCGCCGCCGCCCTCCGGGCCCGCGGCACCGGACGCGCCCTGCGCACCACCGCCGTCGTGACCCTGGTCATCGCCGCCGTCTTCCTCTCCTTCGCCGGAACGGGGCTCCTGCTCGCCCTGCTCCTCGCCGCCGGCTGCGCCGCCCTCACCGCCCGCACGACTTCCTGAGAACCGAAAGGCACCACCATGAACGCGACCACTCCCGTCTACGACGTCGTCGGTGTCGGCTTCGGCCCCGCCAACCTCGCCCTGGCCATCGCCATCGAGGAGTACAACGAGCAGGCCGCGCCCGACGAGAAGCTCACCGCCGTCTTCCTGGAGAAGCAGCCGTCCTTCGGCTGGCACCGCGGCATGCTGATCCCGGACGCCACGATGCAGGTCTCGTTCCTCAAGGACCTGGCCACGATGCGCAATCCGACGAGCCGCTTCGGCTTCGTGCCGTACCTCCACGACCGCGGCCGACTGGTCGACTTCATCAACCACAAGGCGCTCTTCCCCACCCGCGAGGAGTTCCACGACTACCTCCAGTGGGCCGCCAACGGCGTGGACCACATGGTCCGTTACGGCCTTGAGGTGACCGGCATCCGCGCCGCCACCCAGGCGGGCCCGGTCGTCGAGGTCGACGTCGCCGCCCGCGAGGAGGCCGAGGCGATCACCTACCGGGCCCGTAACCTGGTTCTCGGCACCGGACTCGTCCCCCGCCTCCCCGAGGGCGTCGAATCCTCCGAACGCCTCTGGCACAGCAGCGAGTTCCTGCACCGCCTCGCCGCGCTGCCCACCGAGAACCCGCGCCGCTTCGTGGTCGCGGGCGCCGGACAGAGCGCCGCCGAGATCGCCGACCACCTCCACCGTACGTACGAGAACGCCGAGGTCGTCGCCGTCCACACGCGCTACGGCTACAGCCCCGCCGACGACAGCCCCTACGCGAACCGCATCTTCGACCCCGAGGCCGTCGACCTCTACCACGGCGCCGACCCGGACGGCCGGAGCAAGCTGATGGCCTACCACCGCAACACCAACTACGGCGTGGTGGACATGAACCTCATCGAGGAGCTCTACCGCCGCTCCTACCAGGAGAAGGTCCGCGGAGAGCGGCGCCTGCGCATCATGGGCGCCTCGCAGCTGACGTCGGTCGAGGCCGACGCCGCGGAGGTCCGCGTCCGGGTGCGCAACCTCGCGACCGGCGAGACCGAGGCGCTCACCGCCGACGCCGTCGTCTACGCCACCGGCTACACGGAGCCCGACCCGGCCCGCCTCCTCGGCGAACTGAACGCGGCCTGCGAGCGCGACGAGGAAGGCCGGCTGCGCGTGCACCGGGACTACCGCGTGGTGACGGGTCCGGAGCTGGAGGCCGGCGTCTATCTGATGGGCGGCACCGAGCACAGCCACGGCATCACGGCGAACCTCCTGTCGATGGCCGCCGTGCGGGCGGGCGAGATCTGCGACTCCCTCGCGACCGGCCGCCGTTCCGACAGGCGGGCGCCGGTGGCGGCCCGCGGCTGAAGCCCGTAGAACCCGGGAAGTACTCCACCGCGCGTCCCGCGCCCAGGACCCATCGCCGTCCGCCACGACGGCCGTACGAAGAGGACACCATGAGCACCGCCGCCGAAAAGGTACCCGCGCCGGACGAACTGGCCGCCACCGAGCGGACCCGGCTGCGCCGGATGCGCCACAAGGGCAGCCACCGGCGCGCCGATCTGGAGGCGGTGCTCGCCGCCGGCTTCCTCTGCCACCTCGGCGTCACCGTCGACGGGACCACGATGGTGGTGCCCACCGCGTACGGCACCGACGGCGACCGGCTCTATCTGCACGGTTCGGTCGCGAGCCGCAGCCTGGTCCAGGCGCCCGACGCCACCGTCTGCGTCACCGTGACGCACGTCGACGGCCTGGTGCTCGCCCGCTCCGTCTTCGAGCACGGCGTCAACTACCGCTGCGCGATGATCTACGGCGTCCCGCGGCTCGTCACCGACCCGGAGGAGAAGCTGCGGGGGCTGCGCGCGCTCACCGAGCAGTGCGCGCCGGGGCAGTGGGAGTACGCCCGGCAGCCCAGCCGCAAGGAGCTCGCGGCGACCGCGCTGGTGGCGCTCGACCTCGTCGAGGCCTCGGTGAAGATCGCCACAGGCCCGCCGGACGACGGGGAGAGCGAGGACGCCGCACTGGGGCTGTGGGCGGGGGTGCTGCCGGTCGTCACCACGTTCGGGGAGCCGGTCGCCGATCCCGTCCTGCCGGCCGGCATCGACCTGCCGGCGCACATCGCGGACCGCGCGGGCCGTGTCCTGACCGGGGAGGCGGCGCAGGCATGACGCGCACGAACACCGACGCGGGGACGGCCGGCCGCGCCCCGCGACGCTCCGACGCCGACGCGCGGGCCGCCGGCCGCGCCCCGCGCACGAACGCCGACGCGCGGGCCGCCGATCACGCTCATGTCTTCCACTCCTGGTCCGCGCAGGCCCAGACCGAGCCGATGCCGGTGGCCGGTGCCTCCGGTGCCTACTTCTGGGACCACGAGGGCAACCGCTACCTCGACTTCTCCTCCCAGCTCGTCTACACCAACATCGGCCACCAGCACCCCCGGGTCGTCGCCGCGATCCAGGAGCAGGCGGGGCAGCTGTGCACCGTCGCCCCGAGCTTCGCCGTCGACATCCGCTCCGAAGCGGCCCGGTTGATCGCCGAGCACACCCCCGGCGACCTCGACAGGATCTTCTTCACCACGGGCGGCGCGGAGGCGGTCGAGCACGCGGTACGGATGGCCCGGCTGCACACCGGCCGGCACAAGGTCCTGTCCGCGTACCGCTCGTACCACGGCGCCACCTCCACCGCGATCCATCTGACCGGCGACCCGCGCCGCTGGCCCTCGGACACGGGCGCCGCCGGGGTCGTCCACTTCTGGGGTCCGTACGCCTACCGCTCGTCCTTCCACGCGACGGACGAGCGGCAGGAGTGCGAGCGGGCCCTGCGCCACCTGGAGGAGACGATCGTCGGCGAGGGGCCCGGCACGATCGCGGCGGTCCTCCTCGAACCGGTGGTCGGCACGGCGGGGGTGCTCGTGCCCCCGGACGGCTATCTCGCGGGGGTGCGGGCGCTGTGCGACCGGTACGGCATCGTCTTCGTCCTGGACGAGGTGATGGTCGGCTTCGGGCGTACGGGACGCTGGTTCGCCGCCGACCACTGGGGCGTGGTCCCGGATCTGCTCACCTTCGCCAAGGGGGTGAACTCCGGTTACGTACCGCTGGGCGGGGTCGCGATCGGCGAGAGGATCGCCGCGACCTTCGCGGACCGGCCCTACCCCGGCGGTCTGACCTACTCCGGGCATCCGCTGGCCTGTGCGGCGGCGGTGGCCACCATCGAGACCATGCGCGCCGAGCGCGTCGTCGAGCACGCGGCGGATCTCGGCGCGCGTGTCCTCGGCCCGGGATTGCGTGAACTCGCCAATCGGCACCCCAGTATCGGTGAAGTTCGCGGCCTCGGTGCCTTCTGGGCGCTGGAGTTGGTCGCCGACCGCACCACGCGCGAGCCGCTCGTCCCCTACGCGGCCACCGGCGAGGCGGCCGCGCCGATGGGGCGGGTCGCCGGGGCCTGCAAGGAGCGCGGGCTGTGGCCCTTCATCCACATGAACCGCATCCACGTCGCCCCGCCCTGCAACCTGACGGAGTCGGAGGCAAAGGAGGGGCTCGCGATTCTCGACGAGGCGCTGGAGGTCGCCGACGCGGAGGCGCGGTGATCAGGGCGGGACCTGGTCAGCTTTGTTCGCTCTTCATCTTTTGCCGGTGTTTCCCAGAA
Organism: Streptomyces sp. NPDC059567; assembly: GCF_042735655.1. Taxonomy (NCBI): domain Bacteria; kingdom Bacillati; phylum Actinomycetota; class Actinomycetes; order Kitasatosporales; family Streptomycetaceae; genus Streptomyces; species Streptomyces sp. NPDC059567. The sequence goes on from NZ_JBHWBS010000026.1 coordinate 50,599, forward strand.
GTCGGCGTCTGAAACCCTCAATTGATCCGGTGCCCATTCCTGCTGTCGTCCTGTACCGTCACAGACTCATAAGGGTGGGTGCCCTGATCTCCGTACCGGAATCGACCGTCCGGCGCCGAATGATTCGGGGCGATTAAAGGATTCGATCGCGAATCGACCCGTTGAGTGAGGAGGGGGCAGTGGGGGGCTTCGCCGAGCCGTGCCGTGGGACGCGTCCGGGCACGGACTTCTCGTCGTTGGCGGCGCTGATCGGGCAGGACGAGACCTGCGTCGACGTCTACCGCCTGGTGATCAGCGAGCCGCGCTGGGGGCTCACGGAGATCGCCGGAGAGCTCCATGTGGAAGAAGCCGCGGTCCGGGGGTGTCTGGACAAGCTCGCCGAGCTCTCCATGCTCTATCCCACCAAGGACGCCACGGATGTCGCCCCCATCAGTCCCGAAGTCGGTCTCGCCGCCCACATTCACCGCAGGGAAACCGAAATCCACTCCCAGCAGCTGGAGTTGGCCGCGATGCGGGCGGCGACCGCCGAACTGACCGCGATCTACGCCTCGCAGCGGGGGCGGCACAACAACGTCGGTCTGGAGCAGCTCGAAGGGGTCAACGAGGTGCGGGCCCGGCTTTCGGAGCTGGCCCGGCATGCGACCACCGAGATCCTCGCCTTCATGCCCGGCGGCGCGCAGAGCCCCGAGGCACTGGAGGCCAGCCGGCCGCTCGACGAGCAGACGCTGGCGGCCGGGGTGAGGCTGCGGACGATCTATCTGGACAGCGTGCGCAACGACCGGGCGACCACCGAGTACGCCCGGTGGCTCGCCGAACTCGGCGGCGAGATCCGCACGATGCCGTCGCTGCCCCTGCGCATGCTGATCGCCGACCGGTCGGTGGCGCTGCTGCCGGTCAGCCCCGAGGACACCCGGGCGGGCGCGGTCATCCTGCGCGCGCCGGGTGTGGTGACCGCGCTGCTCGCGCTGTTCGAGATGGTCTGGGAGCGGGCGACCCCGCTGCACGGCCGCTCGCGGCCGGTCGCCGACGCGCCCTCGGAGCAGGAGATCGAGCTGCTCAGACTGTTGCAGAAGGGGCATACGGACGAGGTGGCGGCCCGCAAGCTCGGCCTCTCCCTGCGGACGACCCGGCGCATGATGTCGGGCATCTCGCACCGCCTCGGCGCCCGCAGCCGCTTCGAGACCGGGGTCCTCGCGGAACGAGCCGGCTGGCTCTGAGTGCGCGGCCGGGTCGGCCGAGGGCCCGGTGGGCCCTTTGGTGCCATGGCAGGAAGATGCCCGGACGTTATCGACGTGCGGTGCGAAGCGGCTGGGATTCTCTCTGCCATGTACGCCATCCATCTCGAGGTCCCGCGGATCGATCCCGGTGAGCTGGCCAGAGCGGTGTCCCAGGTCTCCAGCTGTCAGGTGGAGCACGTCTATCGGCCCAGACTGCCGGAGCCGGAGCAGCGCTCCGTCGTGTTCGTCTCCGCCGGCTCCGCGCCCGAGGCCGGCACGGGCGTCCTCGCCGCCGTCCGGTTCCTGCTGCGGCCCCCGGTCGGCCGGGTGCGGGTCGAGCTGAGAGTGCCCCGCGCGGGCCGGGACGTCGGGCTCTGCCACGGCGTCGTGTCCGTCGTGCCCGCCGTCGACGACCACCGCCGTCGCTGACCCTGGCCACTTGCAGCCACTGCACCTTGGTGCCACGGGATTCCCTTGAAGGGCCCGGCCGTCGGCTGACACATTCATCAGGGCGAGGGCGGCCGGAATAGCCGCCGAAAAGCCGGGCGCGCCGAAACGTCGAGAATTCCGAAATCTCCGCTCCATGACTGGGAAAGGCTCCACGTCTAATGAATCCTGGTGCGATGTCCAGCGAATCGCTCGACGATTCGCTCACCCTGCACGAGAACTTCGAGCGGATCGCCGCGCGGTTCCCTGAGTCGGTGGCGGTCACCGACGGCCGGACACGGCTGACGTACCGCGAACTCGACGCGCGTGCCACGACGTTGGCCCAGGTCCTGCGTGGGGCCGGCGTCGGGCGGGACCAGCGCGTCGGACTCTGCCTGGAGCGCGGTGCGGATCTCGTCGTCGGCCTCATCGGCATCCTCAAGGCGGGCGCGGGCTACGTCCCGGTCGACCCCGCCTACCCCGCCGAGCGACGGGACTTCGTCCTCGACAGCTGCGACGCGCCCGTCGTCGTCGCGAGCACGGCCACCGCCCCGCTGGTCGACGGCCGCACCCCGGTCCTCGTGGACGCGCTGCCCGAGAGCGTCGCCGACACCCCCGCCGGGCACGAGGGCGCGAACGCGTCGAGCCTGGCGTACACGATCTTCACCTCCGGCTCCTCCGGCGAGCCCAAGGGCGTCCTGGTCGAACACCGCAACGCGGTCCGGCTCTTCACCGCCACGGCGCCCGTCTTCGGCTTCGACGAGACCGACGTCTGGTCGAACTTCCACTCCGCCGCCTTCGACTTCTCCGTCTGGGAGATCTGGGGCGCCCTGCTCCACGGCGGCCGCCTGGTCGTCGTCGACAACGAGACCGCCCGCGACCCGCAGGCGCTCCACGGGCTGCTGCGCCGCGAGCGCGTGACGGTCCTCAACCAGACGCCGTCCGCCTTCCGCAACCTCATGAACGCCATGGCCGCCGACACGGAGCCCGGCTCGCTCAGCCTGCGGTACGTCGTCTTCGGCGGCGAGAAGCTGGACTACCGCGCCCTCACGCCGTGGACCGACCGGCACGGCCTGGACGCGCCGGTGCTCGTCAACATGTACGGCATCACCGAGACCACCGTGCACGTCACCTGGAAGCGGATCTCGGCCGCCGACCTGACCGCCGAACCGGCCGTCGAGGGCCTCAGCCCGATCGGCGAGGCCATCCCCGACCTGCGGATCGACATCCGCGACGAGGACGGCACCTCCCTCCCGGTCGGCACGGAGGGCGTCATCCACGTCTCCGGCGCCGGTGTCGCCCGCGGCTATCTGAACCACCCCGAGCTGACCGCGGAGCGCTTCTCCGAGCGCACCGAGGCCGACGGCACGACCGTGCGCTGGTACGACTCCGGCGACCGCGGTGTGCAGACCGCCCCCGGGGAGTTCGCCTACGCCGGCCGCGCCGACCGCCAGCTGAAGATCCGCGGCTACCGGATCGAGCCCGGCGAGATCGAGGCCGTGGTGAAGAAGCACCCGGCCGTCCGGGACGCCGTCGTCCTGGCCGCCGACTTCGGCTCCGGAGAGCCGCGGCTGGTCGCGTTCCCGGTGACGTCCGCCGCACCGGAGCAGCTGACGGCGGAGCTCAAGGCGGCCGTCGCCACCGCGCTGCCCGCCTACATGGCCCCCTCCGCCTATCTGCCCCTCGACGAGCTCCCGGTCACCGTGAACGGCAAGCTCGACGAGAGCGTGCTGCGCAAGCGCCTGGAGCTCAAGCTCGCCGAGGCGGCCAAGGGATCCATCACCGAAGACCCCGCCGGGAAGGGCGCCTCCGTCGAGGAGATCCTGCGCGGGATCTGGGCCGAGGTCCTCGGCACCGACGACATCGCCGACACCGACGAGTTCTTCGACCTCGGCGGAACGTCCTTCTCGCTGATCCACATGCTGAGCGTCGTCAACGACCGCTTCTCGCTCTCCCTGAACGTCGGCACGCTCGCCGAAGGCGCGAACATCGGCGCACTCGCCGCGGCCGTCAAGAACCAGCTCGCCCTCATCTCCCAGTAGGAGCGCCGGACATGACCACGGACACCCCGAAGGCACAGCAGTCGTTCGCCCTTTCCGAAGCAGAGATAGACCAGTTCCACCAGCAGGGATTCATCGGTCCCTTCACCGCCTACGAGCCCGACGAGATGCGGGAGATCTGGCGCAGGACCCGGCTGCAGATGCTCGACCGCAGCCACGCGGTCTACCCGGACGACGAGCTCTCCGGCGCCACCAACATCTCCAACTACGACCGTCACCTCGACAACGACTTCCTCGCCGCCCACATCGGCAAGCGCGAGATCGTCGACCGGGTCGCCTCCATCCTCGGCCCGGACGTCATCTGCTGGCGTACGGAGTTCTTCCCCAAGCACCCCGGCGACGAGGGCACCGACTGGCACCAGGCCGACACCTTCGCCAACGCCTCCGGCACCCCGCAGATCCTGTGGCCGGACAACGCCGAGTTCGGCGGCACGATCACCGTCTGGTCCGCCTTCACCGAGGCGAAGGTGGAGAACGGCTGTCTGCAGTTCATCCCCGGCACGCACCAGCAGATGAACTACGACGAGACCAAGAAGATGCACTACGACCCGAACTCGATCAACGGGGTCGACAAGGACGGCGTGCGCCGCGGCTTCTTCGGCTACGACTACCGCGAGCTGCAGGTCGACCCCGACTGGAAGCCCGACGAGGACGCGGCCGTCTCGCAGATCATGGAGCCGGGCCAGTTCATCATCTTCTGGTCGACGCTGATGCATGCCTCGCACCCGCACGAGGGCCTGACCAACGACATGCGGATGGGCTTCGCCACCCGCTACGTCCCCTCCTCGGTCTCCGTCTACCCGGGCAGCGACCACATCGAGGAGTACGGCGGCCGCATCAGCCTGGAGCGCTACGGCTCCGTCCTGGTCAGCGGCGAGAACAAGAACCCCGGCAACCGCATGGTCACGGAGACCACCCGGGGGAAGAAGTTCTGAGATGACCACGAAAACCCTGAGCGTGGTCGAGGTCCTGGAACTCTGCCAGCCACTGCTGGGCGCGGCCGCGGAGACCCTGCGGGTCTTCCCGGCCGGGGAGCGGGCCGCCGAGGAGTACGGGCCCGGGGCCGTCGCACGGTGCAACGAGGTCCTCACCGCCCTCGGCTCCGCGTACGGCCTGACGGTCCCCCGGTTCGTCTCGCCGGCCCCGGAGCGCCCGTCCAGCCTCGAGGTCGCCCTCAGCACCTACTGCGACCTGGAGCTGGGCAGCTGGCGGCCGGTGGCCGAGAGCTCGGGGGAGCGGGACATCCCGGCGGACGGCCTGGCGGGGCTCGCGGCCCTGCCCGGCCACCGCAGGATCGAGGCCGAGGGCGTGCCCGCCTTCGACTCCTTCGCGGCGGGGCCGACCGGGGACGAGGCGATCGTCCTCGTCCTGCCCTCCGGGGTGCCCGCCACCCTCTTCCGGCCCTGGCTGGAGGAGCTGTCCACGGACCGGCTCGTCGTCACGTACGAGAACCCGTACCTCTTCGGGCAGTGGCGGACCCTGGACACCCCGGAGGCGGACTTCGCCGAGGAGACCGCGCTGGTCGGCGCGCTGCTCACGGCGTACGGACTGCGGCGGGCACACCTGGTCGGGATCTGCGGAGGAGCGCCGGTCGCCCTCGACGCGGCCGCCGCGTTCGGCGAGCGCGTGGAGACGCTGACCGTGCTCCACCCCGATCTGAACTTCGGGGCCGGGGTCATGCGCACCCCGTTCCAGAAGCAGTTCCAGAGCGTGCTCGCCGGGGCGGCCTCCGGCCCGCGCCGGGCCCGCGAGACGCTGAACCTGTTCCTCGACCCGAACATGCTCTTCGGGGTGCCGCCGCGCCTGGCCCCGTACGTCCTCTATCCGTACGGCGACGCGGAGCTGTTCCACCGCTACGCCAAGCAGAACCACGCGCTCATGGCGTACGACGCGAACCACGCCGCCCGTCGGGTCGGGCAGCGGGTGCTGATCGCCACCAGCCGTACGGACCGGATGACCCACCCCGAGACGGCGCACCACTTCGGCGAGCTGGTCGCGGGCGAGGCCACGGTCGTGGAGCGGGATTCCGGGAACCACCACGACATCCTGATCCCGGACGCGGAGATCTACACGATGCTCCGGGAGTTCATCGGCGGTGGGGCGTGAGCATGCCCGCGCCGTCGGCCGAGCGCGTCGCCGTGGTCACCCACGCGACGCGCTACGCCGGCCCCGGCTCCGTGGAAAGCCTGCGCAAGGCCGGCTACACCGTCCTCTGCCACGACGAGGACTTCCTCGACGAGGCCGCGCGGACCGCCTTCGAGGAAGGCCGCGACGGGGCGGTGGCCTGCGACGCGAAGACCCCGACCGGGGCGGTCGGGCAGGCCGTCAAGCGGTACGGCCGGCTCGATCTCGTCGTCAGCAACGACGTCTACCCGGCCCGCTATCTGCCGGTGGACCAGGCCGACCCGGCGGAGCTGCGGCGGGCCGCGGAGGCGCTGCTCGTCACCCCCGCGGCCGTGATCGCGAAGGCCGCCGCCCCCATGAAGCGCCGGGGAGGCGGGCACATCGTGCTGATGACCTCCGCCGCGCCGCTGCGGCCGGAGACCGGGTTCTCCGTCTACAGCTCGCTGCGCGCCGGAGCCTCTGCCTACGCCCGGGCGGCGGCGCGCGAACTCGCCCCGCACGGCGTGACCGTGCACGCGATCGCCCCGAACTTCCTGGAGAGCGAGACCTATTACCCCGAGGAGCTGTGGGGGACGGACCAGGGCCGGGAGAAGCTCCGCGGACTGCTGCCGGCCGGCCGGCTCGGCACGGCGCAGGAGATCGGCGACCTGGTGGTCTTCCTCGGCAGCGGCTCGGCCGACTTCCTCACCGGTGACGTCATCCACTTCACGGGCGGCTGGGCCTAGTCCAGCACCGGTAAGCGACCAGAAGGAGAGTTCCCCTGTGAGTACTCGGCCGACAGCGCCCGAGGAGTGCGAGGTCACACCCGGGCACAGCCTGGTGGAACAGACCCTCGTCGAGATCTGGAAGACGACGCTCGACCGGCCGTCCGTCGGCCTCGACGACGACTTCTTCGCGACCGGGGGCGACTCACTCCTGGCCCTGGTGACCATCGAGCAGATCAACCAGCGCCTGGGCTGGGCGCTCAACATGGGCGACCTGCTGCGTCACCGCACGATCGGCGCGCTGAGCGCGCACAAGGCGCCGGCGAAGGCCGCGAACACCGAGCGGGCCATCATCCGGATGAGCAACCAGGGTTCGCGGACCCCGCTGCTCTTCATCCACCCCGGTCTCGGTCTCGTCGACGGCTACGCCCGTCTCGTACGGCTCCTCGGCACCGACCGGGGCTGCTACGGACTCCAGTCCCCGCACATCAGCGCGATGGACGTGCCGGACGACATGCGGGAGCTCGCCGAGCTGTACGCGGACCTGATCGAGGACGAGTTCGGCGAGGACGAGTTCCATCTCGTCGGCGCCTGCGCGGGCGGGGTGATCGGCTACGAGATCGCCCGTATCGCCGAGGAACGCGGGCTCGGGCTGCGGAAGCTGGTGATCGTCGACGGCTACCTCGACGGCTCGGCCCCCGAGGTGGACGAGGCCGAGCGGCTCGTCGAGTACCGCGACGACGTGCTGCGGATCGTCGCCCCGCACACCGCGTACCCGCTGCTCGCCCCGGCCGACGCCACCCAGGAGGGCGTCTACCGCGAGATCGCCGCCGCGCTGTTCGGTGCCGGCTGGGAGGCCCACGGCGACGGTGGGACCCGGTTCGCCGAGCGGCTGCACAAGGCGTTCCGCACCACGGCGCGCGCCCTGGAGACCTACCGTCCCGAGCCGTTCGACATCGACGCGCTGATGCTGCTCGCGAAGGACAACGAGACCCTCCCGGACTGGCGCAGGGCGATCACCGGCGAGCTGACGGCCGAGGTCATGGACTCCGAGGAGCACGGCCTGCGGCTCTGTGTGACCGACGCGGCGCACATCGCCGCGCGCATCGACGACTTCGTGGGCGAGGGACAGTGACGATGGACCAGTCAGGCACCAACCCCTTCGAGAACGAGTCGGGCGTGTACCGCGTCCTGACCAACGCGGCGGGCGAGCACTCGCTCTGGCCGGACCTCGTCCCCGTCCCCGAAGGCTGGGACACCGCCTTCGGCCCCGACGCACGGGCCGCCTGCCTCGGCTACGTCGAGGAGCACTGGACGGCCCTCGCCCCGGCCGGCTCCCAGGGACGGGACCCGCGCTCATGACCGCCCGGGTGGAGAACGCGGCGGACACCGGCGCCCGGACCTCGGGTCTCGTCGAGCGGTTCGAGGAGCAGGCGGCCCGGGCGCCCGGCGCCGTCGCCGTACGGTGGGGCGCCACCTCGCTCTCGTACGCGGAGCTGAACGCGCGGGCCAACCGGATCGCGCACCGGCTGATCGCCCGGGGCATCGGCCCCGAGGACACCGTCGCCGTCGCCCTGCCGTCCTCGCCCGAGCTGGTGGCGGCCCTCCTCGGCACGCTCAAGGCCGGCGCGATGTACCTGCCGCTCGACCCGGGGTATCCGGCGGAGCGCCTCGCCTACATGACGGCCGACGCCCGCCCGCGCGCGCTGATCACCGTCCCCGAGGTCGCGGCCGAGCTCGGACCGGTCGAGGCGGCCACCCTGTACGTGGGCGAGGAGGGCACCGGGCCCGCCACGAACCCGGCCGGTCGGTCCGCCGGGCCGGGCACGGCCGCGTACACCATCTACACCTCCGGCTCGACGGGCCGCCCCAAGGGCGTCGTCGTCACCCACGGCTCGCTGGCGAACTTCCTCGGCTTCATGTCCGCGCACCACCGGGTGCACGCGGACGACGTCGTGCTGTCCACGACCCCGGTCTCCTTCGACATCGCGGGACTCGAGCTCTACCTCCCCCTGGTCAACGGAGCCACGCTCCACCTCGTCCCGCGCGGCACCGCCGTCGACGGCGCCGCGCTGCGCCGGCATCTCGCCGAGGCCCGGCCCACCCTGATCCAGGGCACGCCCGCCCTCTGGCAGCTGCTGCGCGAGGCCGGCTGGACCCCCTCCGAACTGATCGGCGGCACACGGGTGTTGTGCGGCGGCGAGGCGCTGCCCCAGGATCTGGCCGACTTCCTCTCCGCCGACGGCCACGCCGAGGTGTGGAACCTGTACGGACCCACCGAGACGACGATCTGGTCCCTGCTCGCCCCCGTGCGCGCGGGCGAGCCGGTCACCATCGGCACCCCGCTGTGGAACACCGGCACCCACGTCCTCGACGAGCGCCTCACGCCCGTCGCCGACGGCGAGCCCGGCGAGCTGTACCTCTCCGGCGACGGCCTGGCTCGCGGCTACCGCGGCCGGGCCGCGCTGACCGCCGAGCGGTTCGTCGCCTGCCCCTTCGGCACCCCCGGGGCCCGGATGTACCGCACCGGCGATGTCGTGCGCCGCCGCGCCGACGGCGCCCTCGACTTCCTCGGCCGCGTCGACGAACAGGTCAAGATCCGCGGCTACCGCATCGAAATCGGCGAGATCGAGGAGGCGTTGCGCCGACTGCCCGAGGTCGCCCAGGCCCGTGTCGTCGTCCGCGCGGACGCCGGCGACCACCGGCAGCTCGCCGGCTATGTCGTCCCCGCGCTCGGCCGCACCCCCGAACCCGTCGCGCTGCGCGCCGCGCTGACCGCCTGGCTCCCCGACCACATGGTCCCGGCCGGCATCGCCGTCCTCGACCGTTTCCCGCTGACCCCGGCCGGCAAGGTCGACCGCAAGGCCCTGCCGTCGCTGGAGTTCGCGCACTCCACCCCGTACCGCGCCCCGGGCGACGAGCGCGAGCGGGCCCTGGTGGAGCTCTTCCGCGAGGTCCTGCGCGTCGAGCGCGTCGGCGCCGACGACGGATTCTTCGACCTCGGCGGCAACTCCCTGCTCGCCACCCGCCTCCTCGCCCGCGTCCGCGCCACCCTCGCCGTCGAACTGCCCATCCGTACGGTCTTCGAGGACCGCACCCCGGCCGCGCTCGCCCGCCGCCTCGCCGAGGGCGCCCCCGCCCGGCCCGCGCCCCGGGTCATGGAGCGCGGGGAGCGCATCCCCGTCTCGTACGCCCAGCAGCGCCTCTGGTTCCTGCACCGGCTCGAAGGCCCCAGCACCACCTACAACCTGCCCATCGCCGTCCGGCTCACCGGCGAGCTGGACCTCGACGCGCTGCGCGCCGCCGTGGGCCATCTGCTCGCGCGCCACGAGAGTCTGCGGACGTACTTCGCCGAAGGCCCCGGCGGAGCCGAGCAGATCGTGGTGCCCGCCGCCGACGCCCGCGTCGACGTCACCGTGCACGACGTGCCCGAGCCGGACGTCCAGGCCGAGATCGACACCGCCGCCGGGTACCTCTTCGACCTGGCCGCCGAGATCCCGACCCGCGTCGACCTCTTCCGCACCGGCCCCCGGGACCACGTCCTGCTGCTCTGCATCCACCACATCGCCAGCGACGGCTGGTCCCTCGCCCCGCTCGTGAAGGACCTCTGCGAGGCGTACACCGCCCGCCGCCGCGGCCAGGACCCCGAGACGCCGGAACTCGCCGTGCAGTACGTGGACTACACGCTCTGGCAGCGCGAGCTGCTCGGCTCCACGGACGACCCGGACTCCCCGATGTCCCGGCAGCTCGGCTACTGGCGCGAACGGCTCGCGGGCGCCCCCGAACTGCTCGACCTGCCCACCGACCGGCCCCGCCCGGCGCTCGCCACCTTCCGCGGCGACGTCGTCCGCTTCGAGGTGCCCGCCGGGCTGACCGAGCGGCTCCAGGAGCTCGCGCAGCGGGAGCGGGCCAGCCTCTTCATGGTGCTCCAGGCCGCCGCCGCGACCCTGCTCGGCAAGCTCGGCGCGGGCACCGACATCCCGCTCGGCTCCCCGCTCGCCGGCCGCGCCGACAGCGCGCTCGACGAGCTCGTCGGCTTCTTCGTCAACACCCTCGTGCTGCGCACCGACACCTCGGGCAACCCGGCCTTCACCGAACTCCTCGCGCGGGTGGGCGAGTCGAACCTCGCCGCCTACGAGCACCAGGACCTGCCCTTCGAATACCTCGTCGAGGTGCTCAACCCGGCCCGCACCACCAGCCACCACCCGCTGTTCCAGGTGATGCTGGTGCTGCAGAACAATGTCGAGCCCGAGTGGCGGCTCGACGGGCTCGCCGCCGTCCACGAGACCGTGCCCACCCACACCGCCAAGTTCGACCTGACGATCGAGCTGACCGAGCGCTTCGACGCGCGGGGCGGGCCGGACGGGCTGCGCGGCGAGATCGAGTACGCCACCGACCTCTTCGACCGGGAGACCGTCGAACGGTTCGCCCGCCATCTGCTGCGGATCCTCGACGCCGTCGTCGCCGACCCCACCCGCCGGCTGGACTCCATCGACCTGCTCGACGAGGCCGAGCGCACCACGCTCCTCGACACCTGGAACGCGACCGCGCGCGAGCTCCCCGGCGACTCCTTCCCCGCCCTCTTCGAAGCGCAGGTCGCCCGCACGCCCGACGCGCTCGCCCTCGTCCACGAGGACACCGAGCTGAGCTACGCCGAGCTCGACCGGCGCGCCAACCGGATCGCCCACTGGCTCATCGAGCGGGGTGTCGGCCGCGACGACGTCGTCGGCCTGTCGTTGCGCCGCTCGCCCGAACTGCTCTGCTGCCTCCTCGGCATCCTCAAGGCCGGCGGCGTCTATCTGCCGCTCGACCCCGACTACCCGGCCGAGCGGCTCGCGTTCATGGTCGAGGACACCCGCCCCAAGGTGTTGATCACCACGGGCGACGTCCTCGCGAAGCTGCCCGCCGAGGCGCAGGACGTGCTGCGGCTCGCCGTCGACGACCCGGGCACCACGGACGAGCTGGCGGCCCTGCCCGACCGCGCCCCCGGCGACGCCGAGCGGCGCGACCCGCTGCGCCCCGAGGACCTGGCGTACGTCATCTACACCTCGGGCTCGACCGGCCGGCCCAAGGGCGTCGCCGTCACCCACCGCGGCATCCCGAACCTGGCCCGCAGCTACATCGAGCGGTTCGCCCTCGACGAGAACTCCCGCTTCCTGCAGTTCTCCTCGATCAACTTCGACCCGACGTTCTGCGAGATGTGCTGCACCCTGCTCTCGGGCGCGGCCGTGATCCTGACCTCGCCCGAGGAGCTGCTCTCCCCGGACCGCCAGCGCGCCCTGACCGCCCGCTTCCGGCCCACCCACATCACGTTCTCGCCGACGATCCTCGGCTCCATGGCCGAGGACGCGCTCGCGGACGTCCCGTACGTGATGGTGGCCGGCGAGGCATGCCCGCCGGGCCTGGCGGCGACCTGGTCGCGCGGCCGGACCATGATCAACGCATACGGGCCGACCGAGGCGACCGTGGACACCCTGTACTGGGAGTGCGGCAGCGCAGGACCCGCCTTCGAGGCCGACTCGGTGCCGGTGGGCCGCCCGGTGCACAACACCCGGGTGTACGTCCTCGACGCCGACCTGCGGCCCGTCGCCCCGGGCGTCACCGGCGAGCTGTACATCGCCGGGCACGGCCTCGCGCGCGGCTACCTGAACCGGCCCGGCCTGACCGCCGAGCGCTTCGTCGCCTGCCCGTACGGCCCCCCGGGCTCCCGGATGTACCGGACCGGCGACCTCGCCACCTGGCGCACCCTGCCGTCGGGCGAGGGCGTCGTCGACTTCGTCGGACGCGCCGACGACCAGGTCAAGATCCGCGGGATGCGGATCGAGCTCGGCGAGATCGAGGCCGTGCTCGACACCCACGAGGGCGTCGCCCAGGCGGTTGTCGTCGTCCGCGAGGACACCGCGCAGCACAAGCAGCTCGTCGGCTACGTCGTCCCGAAGGCGGCCGACGCGGCCTGTCGGGCCCGCGGCCTCGCCGACGACATCGAACACGTCGACCGATGGCAGGAGATCCACGAGCAGGGCTACAGCGAGCAGCAGGACCTGGGTGTCGAGCAGGACTTCACCGGCTGGAACAGCAGCTACGACAACCGGCCCATCCCGCTGGAGGAGATGCGCGAGTGGCAGGCCGCCACCGTCTCCCGCATCCTCGACCTGAAGCCCCGCCACGTCCTGGAGGTCGGCGTCGGCTCCGGCCTGATCCTCTGGCAGGTCGCCCCGCACGTCGAGACGTACGCGGGCGTGGACTTCTCGCCCTCGCTGATCCAGACGCTCGGCGGCCGCGTCGAGGAGTCGGAGCTGCGCGACCGGGTGCTGCTGCGCAGCCTCGCCGCCCACGAGATCGGGGACCTGGCCGGCCGCCGCTTCGACACCGTCGTGATCAACTCGGTCGCCCAGTACTTCCCGAGCGTCCCGTACCTGATCGACGTGCTGAAGCAGGCGATGGACCTGCTGGAGCCGGGCGGCCGGATCTTCCTCGGCGACATCCGCCATCTGCGGCTCCTGCACCCCTTCCTCACCGCGACCGCGCTGCACGGCGGGGCGCACGCCGACGAACCGGTCGCGGCCGTGCGCGACTTGGTGGCGCACACGGTGGAGCTGGAGAGCGAACTCCTCCTCGACCCCGCGTTCTTCAGCCGGATCGGCGAGGAGATCGCGGACGTCGCCGGCGTCGACATCCAGCTCAAGCGCGGCCACCACTCCAACGAGCTGACGGACTTCCGCTACGAGGTCGTGCTCCACAAGCGGGGCGCGGAGCCGCGCTCCCTACGGGACGCGGCCGAGCTGCTCTGGCAGGAGGCGGGCGGCCTGGACGCCGTACGCGAACTGCTCGAGTCCACCCGCCCGGCGACGCTCCGCGTCACCGGTGTCCCGAACCGGCGGGTCGCCGCCGAGGTCGCGGCCGCCCACCGGATCCGCACCGGGTCGGCGGGCCGTGTGGCCGACCTCGGACTCGACGGACAGGAGCGCCCCGGCATCGACCCGGAGGCCGTCCACGCCCTGGCCGAACAGCTCGGCTACCGCGCGAAGGCCACCTGGAACGACGCCTCCGAGGGCGACCTCTTCGACGTCGTCCTGATCGAGGAGGCCGCCGAACATCCCTTCCTGACCGATCTGTTCCTGCGCAAGGCGACCGGCGGGCAGTCCCTCCACGAGCAGGGCAACGACCCGCGCGCCGAGGACCACGGCCGCAAGCTCGCCCTCGAAGTGCGCCGGCACGCGGCCCGGCAGCTCCCCGAGCACATGGTTCCCGCGGCCGTCGTCCTCCTCGACAAGCTGCCGCTCACCCCGAACGGCAAGCTCGACACCCGTCGGCTGCCCGCGCCGGACTTCACCTCGCGTGCCGTCCGCCCGCCCCGCACCGAGCGGGAGATCGCCCTCGCCCGGCTCTTCGCCGAGGTCCTCGGCCTGGAGAGCGTCGGGGTGGACGACCAGTTCTTCGACCTCGGCGGCGACTCCATCCGCTCGATCCAGCTGGTCAGCCGGGCCCGCGCCGAGGGTTTCGTGATCACCCCGCGGGACGTCTTCCAGCACCAGACCGTCGAGGCGCTGATCGCCCGCGCCGCCGAGGCGGCCGAGACGCTCGACCCGGCGGCCGTGGCCGCGGGCGAGCTGCCGCACTGGCTGAAGACCCTCGAAACCCCGGACCCCTCGTACGGCGACCCCGGCGGCACGTACGCCTGGTCGACCCGTACGCTCCCCGCCGAGCTCGCGGACGCGCTGCTCACCGCCCTGCCCCGGATGTTCCACGCCGGCCCCGAGCACATCGCGCTCGCCGCGCTCGCCCCGGCGCTCATCGAATGGCGGGGGCGGCGCATCCCGGAGGCCCGGTCCGCGCTCCGCGTGGATCTCGCGACCGCGGCCGTCCCGGAGGCGGTGCCGGTCCGGCTCACGCCGGGCCTCGCCGACCTGGAGAAGAGCCTGACGGACCCGCGCGGTCTGGCCCGCGCGCTGAAGCGGGTGAAGGAGCAGATCCGCGCCCTGCCGGCCGAGGGCCGCAACTACGCGGAGCTGCTGCGGGGCGGCGAGGACGTACGGCGGCAGTTGGCGGCCTTCGCGCCGTCGCAGGTCTGCTTCCGCTACGACGGCTCCGGCGACACCCGGCCGTATCCGCTGCTCGTCGACGTGCGGCGGGCGGAGGACGGCTCGGTCGACACCCGCTGGCAGTGGGACACCGCGCTCTTCGGCGAGGCGGACGTCGCCGCGCTCGCCGACCGGTGGACCCGGACCCTGACCGCCCTCGCCGGCCTGACCGCCCACCCGGAGCTGGGCGGGCTCACCCCCTCCGACGTACGGCTCCTCAGCCTCAAGCAGTCCACGCTCACCGACCTGGAGCAGACCTACCCGGGGCTGCGGGACGTGCTGCCGCTCGCCCCGCTCCAGCAGGGCCTGCTGCTGCACGCCGGCGCCGCCGACCCGGAGACGGACGACGACCCGTACCAGGGGCAGACGGTCTTCGACCTGGACGGGCCGCTGGACGCCGATCGGCTCCGGCGGGCCGCGCACGACCTCCTCATGCGCCACGACAATCTGCGGGCGAGCTTCGCGGTCCGCGGTCTGGAGACACCCGTCCAGGTCGTACGGGACACCGTCGAGGTGCCCTGGGCGAGCCACGACCTGTCCGGGCTCGGTCCCGCCGAGCAGGCCGCGGCGCGGGAGCGGATCGTCGCCGAGGACGCGGCGCTCCGCTTCGACCTGGCGACCGGTCCGATGCTCCGCTTCTCGCTGCTGCGGTTCTCCGACACCCGGCACGAACTGCTCGTCGCGGACCACCACATCCTCCTCGACGGCTGGTCCATGCCGGTCGTCTGGGGCGACCTCTTCGCGCTGTACGAGGGCCGTGAGCCGGAACCGGTCACCCCGTTCCGCGACTATCTGGCCTGGCTGGCCGAGCAGGACCGGGACGCGGCGGCCGAGGCATGGCGGACGTACCTCACCGGTGTCGACGCGCCGAGCAGGGTCGGGCATGCGGGCCTCTCCCCGCACGTCCTGCCGCGCACCACCTCCGCCGTCCTCCCGGCCGGTCTCACCCGCGATCTGACGCGGGCCGCCGCCCGGCTCGGCGTCACCCTGAACACGGCGCTGCAGACCGCCTGGGGCCTCCAGCTGGGACGCCTCACGGGCAGCGCGGACGTCCTCTTCGGCACCACCGTCTCGGAGCGTCCGGCCGAGATCGACGGCATCGATTCCGTCGTCGGCCTGCTCATCAACACCGTGCCGCTGAGGGTCCGTACGGAGCCCGGCGAGCCGCTCGCCGCGACCCTCGGCCGGGTCCACTCCGCCCAGCTGGAGGTCTTCCCGCACCGCCACCTGTCGCTGACCGAGATTCAGCGTCTGGTGGGCGTGGGCGAGCTGTTCGACGCGTACTTTGTCTTCCAGAACTACCCCGACCAGGAGGATCCGGCCGGCGGGACCGACGGACTGGGGGTGAGCGAGCGGACCGACGGCGCCAAGGGCGTCTCGCACTATCCGCTCGGCATCACGGTCCTCCCCGGGGACCGTCTGGAGATCCTCTTCGGCTACCACCCCGATCTGTTCGACCAGCGGCGGATCGACACCATCAAGGAATCCCTCATCGAGATCATCGAGGCCATCGCGGCGGAGGGCTCGGCATGAAGAGCTTCTTCCGACTGATCCGCGAACTGCCCATCCCCGTAAGGATCCTGCTGCTGTGCGCGATGGCGCGCGCGGTCAGCTTCTTCGCGATCCTCGCCTACCTCCCGATCTACCTGCACGACGCGCTCGACATGAACGGCGCCACCATCGGCTATGTGCTGGGGGTGTGCCTGATCGTCGGCACGGTGGTCAGCGTCTACGGCGGCTATCTCGCCGACCGCTTCGTGAAGGTCCACTTCATGATCGCCCTCGACGTGGTGCTCACCGTCCTGTACGGCGGGCTGCCGCTGATCGGCTCGCCGCTGCTGGTGATCGGCGTCCTGCTGGCCGCGAACATCGCCTCCTCGTCGATGAGCGTCACCGCCAACGCGCTCCTCGCCGATCTGCTGCCCTCGGAGAACCGGGCCAAGGTCTTCTCGCTGCGGTACTCGCTGCAGAACATCGGCGCGGCCGTCGGCCCCTTCCTGGGCGTCTGGACGGTGCAGGCAGGTCAGGGCGGTCCGTTCCTGCTCTCCGCGGGCGTCATCTTCGCCGCCCTGTTGCCGCTGCTCGTCTTCCGCAAGCTCTTCACCGGCGCGGCGGCCCAGGAGGCCACGGCCCGGCAGGCGAAGACCGAAGAGGCGGCGGGCGACGCCGAGTCGATGAACTTCCGCGAGGTGCTGCGGGTGATGCGGGCCGACCGGAGGCTCGGGCTCTTCACCCTCGGAGGCATCCTCAGCATCGTCGTCTACGGACCGCTGCTGACGTACATGTCGCAGTACCTGGTCACCGTCGAGTCCCGCGACACCGCCTACCAGCTGGTCGCCTACATCTCGGCCGCCAACGCGATCGTCGTGATCTCCACCCAGTACGTCATCGGCAGCAGGCTCAAGGAGAAGACGCTGCTGCGCTGGCTGACCTGGGGCACCGGGGCGTTCGTCCTCGGACTCGTCGGCATGGCCCTGTCCACCGAGGCGTGGATCATCGTCGCCGCGATCGTCGTCTTCACGATCGGCGAGGTGATCGTCGTACCCGCCGAGTACATGTTCATCGACGCCATCGCGCCCGACAACCTGCGCGGCAGCTACTTCGGGGCACAGAACCTCGTCCACATCGGTGTGGCCATCGGCCCGATCATCTGCGGCTTCCTGCTCGTGCACGCCTCGCCCGCGGCGATGTTCGCCGCGCTCGTCGCGCTCGTGATCGCCGGCTGGTGGTTCTACGTCCTCGGCTGCCGCGCCACCGCACCCGGCACCGCCGCCGCCGTCGTCGGTGCCGACGCACAGAAAGTGAATCCGTGAGGTAGACCATGAGCTTCGACGAGATCGTCCAGAAGACCCTCTGCCCCTTCGCCAAGCCCTCGAAGATGGGCCCGGCCCTCACCGTCACCACGGCCGACGTCGAGCGGGAGCTGAGGGAACACCGTGCCGCCATCGCCGACTTCTTCCGTACCGCGAGAGACGCGGAGCGCGACGGCATGGTGATCACCTTCGAGGACGAGACGCTCGGCGCGTCCCTGGACTCGCTGACCCGGCTGACGAAGCGGTTCTTCGAGACGCTCTGCGCGCTCTGGCCGAGCGTCTACATCCAGGACGCGCCCGAGCCGGACGAGACCTGGTACGCCATGATCGAGGGCGAGCGGTTCTTCGTCGTCTCCTTCGCCCCCTGCTATCCCGAGCACTCGCCGCGCTACAACCACGGCAGCCGGCACACGTACTTCCTGCTCCAGCCCGCCTCCACCTTCGAACGGCACGCGGAGGCGATCGACAAGCGCAGGGAGCGCATCCACCGGGCGTTCACGGCGGTGGGCAAGCCGTACGACGCCCGGCTCGCCAACGTCGAGAACGACATGTTCAAGTCCGTCATGCCGATCGCGCCGATCGACCGGCACATCCCGTGGTGGGAGGCCGAGGCGGAGGTCGGCGCCGCGGCCGGCGAGACGAAGCGGGCAGGATAGATGATCGAGGCGCTCCTGCCCCGGCCGGTCGCGACCGCGGAGGCGTTCGGCGACCCGGCCGGGGAAGCCGTCCCCTTCCCCGGGGAGGAGCATCTCCTCCCCGGCGCCGTGCCCGCGCGGCGCCGGGAGTTCACCACCGCGCGGGCCTGCGCGCGGCGGGCGCTCGGGCGGCTCGGTGTCCCGCCCGCGCCCCTCCCGTACGACTCCTCCCGCGCCCCCGTCTGGCCGGCCGGCTTCGTCGGCGGCATCACGCACTGCACCGGCTACCGGGCCGCCGCCGTCGCGCGGGGGACGGACCTGGCGGCCCTCGGCATCGACGCCGAACCGCACGCCCCGCTCGACGGCACCGGTGTGCTGTCCATGGTGAGCAGTGCAGAGGAGCGGGCCCATCTCGCGGAGCTGGCGGCGGTCCGGCCGGACGTGCACTGGGACCGGGTCCTGTTCAGCGCCAAGGAGAGCGTGTTCAAGGCGTGGTTCCCGTTGACCGGGCGGTGGCTGGACTTCACGGAGGCCACCGTCGCCTTCCAGCCGCGCACGGAGAGCTTCACCACCCGCCTGCACGTCGAAGGACCGCTGGTCGACGGAGTGCGCACGGCCGCCTTCGAGGGGGGATTTCTGGTCAGCGACGGGCTGGTGATCACCGCGACGACGGTGCGCCGGGCGACCCTCGCGGGGCGGGGTGCCGAGAATGACCCCGATCTTTCACGACCGAGAGGGCCCCGATGACGCGTGTGACGCTCCCGGCCTACGGGTGGGACTCCGACTGGGCGGACGCGTTCGCGCCGTACGAGGGGACGGGTCTCGTACCCGGCCGGGTCGTACGGGTGGACCGCGGGCGCTGCGAACTCGTCGTGGAGGGCGGTGAGGTGGGGGATGTGGCGGGCGGCGAGACGGCCGTAGTGACGGTACGGGCCGACACCGAGCCGGTCCTCGGCTCCGATCCGCGCGACACCCCCTGCACGGGCGACTGGGCCGCGGTCGACACCGCTCCCGCGAGCGGCCCCGTCGTCCGGGCGCTGCTGCCCCGCCGTACGCGCTTCACCCGTTCGACCTCCTCCGCGCGCTCCGAGGGCCAGGTCCTGGCGGCCAACATCGACCTGGCCGTCATCGCGGTCTCGCTGGCCGTCGAGCTCGACCTGGGCCGGCTGGAGCGCTTCCTCTCCCTGGCCTGGTCCAGCGGCGCCCAGCCCGTCGTCGTCCTCACCAAGACGGACCTGGTCCCCGACATCACCCATCTCGTGAGCGACGTCGAGCAGGCGGGCCCGGGGGCCGCCGTGTTCCCCGTCAGCGCGGTCAGCGGCGCGGGGCTCGACCTCCTCGCCGCCGAACTGACCGGCCGCACCTCCGCGTTGCTCGGCCAGTCGGGCGTCGGCAAGTCCACGCTCGTCAACGCCCTGCTCGGCGTCGAGGAGCAGGAGGCGGGCCCGGTCCGGGGCAGTGACGGCAAGGGCCGGCACACCACCACGACCCGCGATCTGCTGCTCCTGCCGAGCGGCGGGCTGCTGATCGACACCCCCGGGCTGCGCGGGGTGGGGCTGTGGGAGGCCAACGACGGGCTCTCCCAGGTGTTCGCGGAGATCGAGGAACTGGCCGCGCACTGCCGTTTCCACGACTGCGAGCACCATGCCGAGCCGGACTGCGCGGTGCTCGCGGCGGTCGAGGACGGCAGGCTCTCGCACCGCCGATTCGAGAGCTACCGCAAACTCCTGCGCGAGAGCGCCTGGATCGCCTCGCGCACCGACGCACGGCTGCGCGCCGAGCTGAGCCGGGAGTGGAAACGCCGGGAGGCGGCCGGTCGGGAGATGTACGAACGCAAGCGTGGCGGGAAACACCGTAAGGCGTTCTGACGGTGGCCGGAGCACCGTCCCCGACCGTGGATCTGGCCACTTGCAGCCACTGCACCATGGTGCCATCCGAACTTGTTGTAGCGCCCGTTCGGCCCCTGGCAGATTACTCAACGGCGGGCCTTCGGTCGACGGCCACACAATGGCCGGCTCGTCGGCCCGCCTGCGGAATTGAGTAATTCACTCAGGTCACTTCGATGGAATCGGACGGGAAAATGCGAAGCAAGGCATTCGTCTACCTGATCTCGTGCGCCGCGGCCGTGACGACGACGGTCCTGGGGGCCACCACCGCGCAGGCGGCGCAGACCCACGAGGTCGCGTCCGCCCCGGCGGCGGGTGCGACCGCCGCCACCCCCGGCCCGAACGGCGACGGCGGCGACAGCTGGGGCTGGGACTGAAGGCCGGATCCCCAGGCCCCGACACCCACACGCCAGAGAGGGCGAATTCCGTGACCATTGACCAGGGCGTACTCCACTACGACTTGTCCGCCGACGAAGTCGCCCAGCTGGACGCGCTGATCGCCGGACTGGGCGAGGCGGGCTGCGATCCGGGCGACCCGCGCTTCCACGACGAGGCCTGGGAGCTCGCCTCGCGGCTCCCGGTGGGCGTGCGGAAGTTCCTCGCGGAGTTCCGGCGCGACGATCCGGCCGCCGCGTTCAAGATCAGGGGATTCGCCGTCGACGACAGCGCCGTGGGGCCCACTCCGCGGAACTGGGCGGAAGCCGCCGCGTCGCTGCGGACCCGGCGCGAGGAACTCTTCCTTTCCCTGATCGGAAAGTGCCTCGGTGAAGTCTTCAGCTGGCCGACTTTGCAATCCGGAAGAATGATCCAGAATGTGCTGCCGATCGCCGGTGAGGAGAACGAGCAGAGCGGTCACGGCAGCGACGTCCTGCTCGAATGGCACACCGAGGACGGGTTCCACCCCTATCGCTGCGACTATCTGGCCCTGTTCGGAATCCGAAACCACGATCGAGTTCCGACCACCGTCGCCTCCATACGGGATGTGACGCTCAGCGCGGAAACGCGCAGGGTCCTCGGAGAGCCGCGGTTCTACATTCTTCCGGACGACGAGCACCTGCGGCAGCTCGCCGCCCAGCAGCCGGACCATCCGGGCCTGTTGCGGATGCGGGCGATGCGTGAGACCCCGGAGCCGGTGGCGGTGCTGTTCGGCGCGCCGGACTCGCCGTACCTGCGGATCGACCCCTTCTTCATGCGCTGTGTCGAGGGCGACGCCGCGGCCGAACAGGCGCTCAAGGAGCTCGTGCGGGAGCTGGAGGCGGCGACCCGCGACGTGGTCGTCGAGGCGGGCACGCTGCTCGTCGTCGACAACTACCTCGCCGTGCACGGCCGCAAGGCGTTCACCGCCCGCTACGACGGCACCGACCGGTGGCTGCAGAAGGCGATCATCACCCGTGACCTGCGCAAGTCCCGCGACACCCGGGACACGGCCGCCGGCCGGGTCCTGATCTGACACCCGCCGAGAGAAGAGGAGGAGAGGTGTGATGGCAGCGTCCGAAGGTGTCCCGGTGGACGCGATCGTCCTGGCCGACGTCGCGATCGTCCTGGTCGTGGGCGCCGTGATGGTCCGGCTCGGCCGGCGGCTGCACCAGCCGCCGGTGGTCGCGGAGATCGCGGCCGGTCTGATGCTCGGCCCCAGCCTGCTCGGGCTGCTGCCCGGCGATCTGCCCGCGCTGCTGTTCCCGCCCGAGGCCCGGCCGGGCCTCTCGGCCCTCGCGCAGCTGGGCCTCGCGCTCTTCATGTTCCTGGCGGGCTGGGAGCTGGACCTGGGCGTGCTGCGCGGCCGGATCAGGTCGGTGGGCTCGACGGCCGTCCTCGCCATGGCCGTTCCGTTCGTGGTGGGAGCGGGGGCGGCGGCGCTGCTGTACCGCTCGTCGGCGCCCGACGGTGTCGGCTCCGACATGTTCGTGCTCTACATGGCGACCGCGTTCTCCATCACCGCGTTCCCGGTCCTCGCCCGCATCATCCGGGACCGCCGTCTCGGCCACACCCGGGTGGGCACGACGGCGATGGCCTGCGCGGCGGCGGGCGACGTGGTCGCCTGGTGCGTGCTGGTCCTGGTGGTGGCGCTCGCGGGCGCCGGAAGTGCGGGTGGCGCTGGTGGGGCGGCCGACGGCATGGGCGGGCTGTTCACGGTCATCGCCCTGACCATCGCCTACGCGGCGGCCATGGCCTTCGTCGTACGGCCCCTGCTGCACCGGGCACTGCGCCTCGCGGCCGGAGGACGGCAGGAGACCGGCGTACGGCTCGTGCTGATCGTGGCCGGTGTGCTGCTCTCCTCGTACGCCACCACCTGGATCGGCATCCACGCCATCTTCGGGGCCTTCGCCTTCGGCCTGGTCATGCCCCGCAAGGACGCTCCGCGGCTGCACCAGCAGATCGGTGCGCCGCTGGAGAAGGCGGCCGGGCTGCTGCTCCCGGTCTTCTTCGTCATCACCGGCCTCTCCGTCGACATCGGCGGACTCGGCTGGTCCGGGCTGCTCGCCCTGCTGCTCATCCTGGTGACCGCGGTGGTCGGGAAGTTCGCCGGCGCCGCGATCCCGGCGCGGCTCTCGGGGATGAGCTGGCGGGACGCCGGCGCCTTCGGGACGCTGATGAACACCCGGGGCCTCACGGAGATCGTGATCCTCGGGATCGGCCGGGACTTGGGCCTGATCGGGCCGGAGCTGTTCACCGGCATGGTGCTGATGGCCCTGGTGACCACGGCGATGGCGGGCCCCCTGCTGCGCCTCCTGGGGGTCGGGGACGCCTCGCCGTTGTCGATGCCGGAGCAGCCCGTAGGGGACCGCAAGCAGCCGATCGGGGCCAAGGGGTGAGCCCCGCGCGGTACTTCGGGTACGAGCTCCGGACCGACGGCACGGTCGTCCTCACGTGCGGCTGCCGGACCGTCGGGGTGGTGCGCGGCGACGCCGAGGTCGCGCGGTTCCTCGACGAGCTGACGGAGGCGGGTGACAACCGTCAGGAGGCGCTGGCCCGTTGGGCGGCCCGGACGTCGGTTTAGCCCTGCTGAAGCATCGCTGTAGAACTATTCGCTTGTGGTGACGCGTCGGGGTGGGGGAGGTTCGCTGACATGCGATCCGATTCACCCTGGCGCGTGCCCGACTTCCGTACGTTGTTCTCGGCGGCGGTCCTCGGTCACCTCGGTACGAACGTCGGTTACGTCGCCGTCCCGCTGATCGCCGTCGAGGCCCTGGACGCGAGCCCCGGCGAGGTCGGGGCCCTCGCCACGCTCGCCACCCTGGCCTTCCTGCTCATCGGCCTCCCCGCCGGAGCGTGGGTGGACCGGCTGCCCCAGCGCCGCGTCCTGATCGTGGCGGACACGGCCCGCGGACTGCTCTTCGCCTCGGTGCCCGTCGCCTGGTGGTGCGACGCCCTGACGCTCGCTCAGCTCTACGCCGTGGTGCTGCTCAGCGGCTGCGCGATGGTCTTCTACGACATCGCGGGGCAGAGCATCCTGCCCCGCTTCGTCGGCCGGGACGGTCTCGTCCAGGCCAACGCGGCCATGGTCAGCCTGATGGCCGTCACCAACGTCACCGGGCGCGGAGCGGGCGGCGGCCTGGTCCAGCTGCTCACGGCCCCGGTGGCGGTGGCGGGGGCCGCGGTGAGCCACCTGGCCTCGGCGGTACGGCTGTTGTGGCTGAAGGAGGGGCCGGCGGACTCCGCGGCGCCGGCGGCCGCCCGGGCACGGGAACCGCTGCGCGCCCAGATCGCGGCGGGCGTACGGCACGTCCTCGGGAACGGGGAGCTGCGGGCGCTCGCGCTGAGCGCGTCGCTCACCAACCTGGGCTCGCAGATCCTGAACACGATGATGCCGGTGCTCTTCGTCCGCGAACTCGGGCTCTCCGCCGGTGTCCTCGGCGTCTACTGGGCGGCCGGCGGCCTCGGCCTGCTGCTCGGCTCCCGGTGCGCACGGGCGGTGGCGGCCCGCCTCGGCTTCGGCCGCACCCTGGGCCTGGCGGGGCTCGTACTGGCTCCGGCCGGACTCCTCGTCCCCCTCATCGGCCACGGCCCCTGGCTGTGGCTCGCGGGCGCCGGGTGGCTGCTGGCGATGTTCAAGACCGGCATCGACAACGTCCTGGGCGTGAGCCTGCGCCAGCGGATGACCCCGGACGCGATGCTCGGCCGGATGAACGCGACCTTCCGCTTCCTCCTCACCGGAGCGCTGGCGATCGGCGCCGCGACAGCGGGCCTCCTCGGCGAACTGGTGGGCATCCACCCCACGATGTGGGTGGGCGGCGCACTCCTGGCCACCGCCTTCCTGCCGGTGTTCCTGTCCCCGGTGAGAAGCCGCCGCGATCTCCCGGGACAGGTGGGCCACGTCGCCGGCGCGCAGCGGGCGGCGGGGGTGAAGGGCGCCGGGTCCACGTCGTCGTGAGGTGCTCACCTCGCGGTCTCACTCGGGCAGGAGCTCCACGGCCAGGCGGTGAAGGTGGCCCGGGTCCATCAGGATGTCGACGGCCGTGACGTGGGCGTCGAGGACCGTGAAGGCGAGCACCGACCTCGGGGTGCCGGTCGGGGCCCACACCAGGCCGGCCGCGCCGTCCACCAGCGCGATCCGGGCCGAGCGGGCCCGGTCGGCGAGACCCTCCGCGACCCGCTGTGCCCCGTGCGCGGTGGTCGCCCCGTTCCGTATCGCCTCCGCGTCCGCCCGCAGCACCACGTCGGGGCCGAGGAGCGCGAGCAGCGCGTCGGCATCGTCCCTGCGTGAGGCGTCGAGGACGGCGGCGACGACCTCGCGCTGACGCCCCAGGTCCGGTTCCGGCATCTCCTCCGTGCCCTGCACCCGCCGCCTCGCCCGGGCCGCCAGCTGGCGCGCCGCGGCGGGGGTGCGTTCCACGATCGGGGCGATCGCCTCGAAGGGCACCTCGAACATGTCGTGGAGCACGAACGCCAACCGCTCGGAGGGCGTCAGCGTGTCCAGGAACGCGAGCAGCGCCCGCTCCTCGGGATCGGCACTCCGCCCGGGCTCACCCGCGCCCCACGGGTCCCAGGGATCCTCGCGCCGGGACTCGCGCGACCGCAGCATGTCCAGGCAGACCCTGGCGACCGCCGCGATCAGCCGGCGGCCCGGATCGACGATGTCCTCGTCGCTGTGCTCGGGGCCGGTGCGGCTCAGCCGCTGCTCCGCCTCGCGCACGGCGTCGTCCGCCTTGCCGAACGAGCCGAGGAGCTTGTACGCGACCGCCCGCAACCGCGGTCTGTGCTCCTCGAAGCGGTCCGCCAGGGACGCGTGACCGCCTCTGTTCACCGCGTGATCGACCACCTGTCGCAACCTCCGTGAGGCATGGCGTCACGGTCATCGGGCACCGGACGGTCGGAGCCGGGGGGGGGGGGCGGGGGGGGCGCGGCCCGAGCCCCCCCCGCGCAGGAGCGGGCTCGGAGGGCCCCGAGCCCCCCGCGCCCCCACCCCCGCGGGCGGAGCGCACCCCAGAGCGCG
>NZ_JBHWBS010000026.1:75988-78665 GCF_042735655.1 Streptomyces sp. NPDC059567
TTGTCCCCCGCTACTCCGACCCCCGGCCCCACCCCCCGTGCGGCTGGGGGCCCCGTCACGGGGCCCCGGGCGGGGGGGCGCCGGGGGACGCCCTCAGGGGCGTCCCGCGACATCCCGCCCGTGACGAAGCTCAGTCGCCGTGCCCCGTTCCGCCGCTGCCGAAGCCGCCGCTGGAGATCCCGCCCCACTTGCGCTTCTCCTCGCTGGGCGGGTCGGGCGAGGTCTCGGTGCCGTCCTTGATCTCGTACGGCATGAGCCGGTGCTCGCCGTCGGTCTGCGGCATCTCGTGGGGCCTGCGGTACTCGGACGTCTCGCCGGGCAGGCCGCCTTCGGGCCGGTGCGGATGCTCCTCGGGCTTGGGCGTCGGGGATTCCTTGTCCCTGACCCTCATCCCCAGCCAGAACGCACCCATCAGTACGGCGACCAGGACCAGGCCACCGAGCACCTGTGCCATCCCCGACTGCCAGACTCCGGCCGCCGTGGTGACCTCCGCGGAATCCAAGAGAAAAGCGTTCATGCTTCAGGGATACCCCCTTTCGGTCGCTATGGGACATTTCAGGCTGCTCGAACTCATGTGAAACATTTCCGCGCGCCCGCCGCGTCAATGAGGTGAAGGACGACGGCGACGGGGGGAGGGGCATGAGACATGCCCGCGCGGACGAGTTCCTGGAGTTCGCAGCCGCACGGACGGGGCACCTGTTCCGGTCGGCATGCCTGCTGACCAGCGGCGACACTCACCTCGCCGAGGACCTGGTGCAGGAGACGCTGGGCCGGATGTACGCGCTGTGGGGACGCGTCCAGCGGATCGGCAACCCCGCCGCGTACGCGCACACCGTCCTCGTCCGCACCTTCCTCAGTCACCAGCGGCGACGCTCCGCGACTGAGCGCCCCCTCGGCGAGCTGCCCGACCGGGCCCCGGAGACCGGGGACGACCCGGCGCTGCGGATCGCCCTGCTCGACGCGCTGGCCTCGCTGGCGCCCAAGGACCGGGCGGTGGTGGTGCTGCGGTACTGGGAGGACCGCAGCATCGAGGAGACCGCCGACGCACTGCACGTGAGTTCCGCCGCGGTACGCACGCGCTCGGTGCGGGCGCTCGGCCGGCTCAGGGAACAGCTCGGCGGCAGCATCGCCGAGTTCGCACACCGCTGACCCGGGCACTTCGGGACTTCTGGACCTTCTTTCACCCATGGATCGGAGACGGTGATTCGGCATGCCCCTGAACGAGGGACACGAACGTTTCGAGGAGGAACTCGGCGCGGCCCTGCGCCGCACCGGTGACGGCTTCGCCGCGGGCGACGGCCGGGAGCTGGTGGCCGGCGGGCTGGCCCGCGGCAGGAGCCGCGTGGTCCGCCGCCGCCTGGGCGCGGTCACCGGCACCGTGCTGGCGCTCGCGGTGGTGGCCGTCGGCGGCGCGTACAGCGGTGACCTGCTGGGCTCGGGCGGGGCAGGCGAGGGCTCCTCCGTCGCCGCGTCGAAGCCCGCGCGGGACGGGGGCGGACAGGACAAGAGCGCCCGGGACCGGGCCGTACCGGGCGAGAAGAACGCGCGGGACAAGGCCGCACCGGCCGACAAGCGCGGAGCGACGGCGCCGGCCGGGGCCAAGGACCTGGCCGCCGTGCTCAAGGCGAACACGCCGGCCGGTGACTGGACCATGACCCACGACGACGGTGCGGGAGGGAGCGTCACGGGCGTCTACGACGACGGCAAGGGCAAGGCGGGGGTCTCCGTCGCCCTCGACCGGGCGCCGGCCGACGAGAACGCCGCCGCGGAGCGGGTGACCTGCCCGCCCAAGACCTACGTCCGGTACGACACCTGCACCACGGAGACGCTGTCGAACGGCGACAGGCTGATGGTCTTCCAGGGGTACGAGTACGCGGACAAGCGCCAGGAGACCAAGAACTGGCGGGCGGTCCTGCTGACCGCGGACGGATTCCTGGTCGACGCGAGCGAGTACAACGCGCCCGCCGCGCAGGGCGAGGCGATCAGCCGTACGAACCCGCCCTTCGCGCCCTCCGTGATGAAGACGCTGGTCACGGCGGACGACTGGCGGCCACTGCTCAAGAAGCTGCCTGCGCGGAACGACGACAAGCCCGGGCCGGGCACCGACACCGCACCGCCGGAGCCGAACGGCGACGAAGTGGGGGCCACGTTGCGCGCGCTGCTGCCCACGGGCCTGAGGGTGACCTCCAAGGGCGGTGACGGCCAGTACGCGTACGTGGTCGTCGACGACGGCAAGGGTAAGAGCCTCGTCCAGGTCAACGTCCAGTACGACATGGGCGACCAGGCCTGCGCGCTGTACTGCAACGGCTCCGCCACGCTGCCCGACGGGGGCTTCCTGAAGCTGACCCAGCAGCGCGGTGAGAAGGGTGGCGCGGGCGTGGTCTGGTGGACGGTCGACACCATGGACAAGGACGGCTTCCGGGTCGTCGTCTCCGCGTTCAACGCCGGCGCTCAGGACGCGAAGGCGACGCGCGTCGAGCCCGCGCTGACGATGGCCCAGCTCAAGGCGATCGTCCTCGACGCCAGGTGGGCGAAGCTCGAGGCGAAGTAGGGGCGCCGATCCCGGACGGGGGGCGGGCGGGCCCCCGCGGGGGGGCGGGCGGGCGGCCCGCGGGCGGCGGGGGCGGCCGGCATCGCCGGGCGATCCGGGTCGGCCATCGTCGCGTGCATGTCGGTC
>NZ_JBHWBS010000027.1:0-6091 GCF_042735655.1 Streptomyces sp. NPDC059567
GCCCCTCACCGCGCCAGATACCCCCCGTCCACCGGCAGGACCACCCCCGTGATGAAGGACGCCTCCGCCGAGGCCAGGAAGAGGATGGCCGCCGCCACCTCCTCCGGGGTGCCGAAGCGGCCCATGGGGTGGGCGCGGACGATGTCCGACAGGTACTCGGGGCCGCCCGGTTCCGTGCGGGCCGCGGCGACCCGTTCCGTCTCGATCGTGCCCGGGGCCACGGCGTTGACCCGGATTCCGTGGTCCGCCCACTCCACCGCCAGGTGCTTCGTCAGGCCCGAGGCCACGAACTTGGCCGGGCCGTAGACCGCCTGGCGGGCCTGGCCCGCCACCCCGGAGATCGACGAGGTGCAGACGATCGCCCCGCCGCCGTCCTGCCCGGTCATCGCCTCGATCGCGTACTTGCAGGTCAGGAACATGCCCCTGCCGTCCACCGCCATGACCCGGTCCCAGTCCTCCCCGGTCGCCTCCGTGACGTCGGAGAGCGGGATCACCCCCGCGTTCGCGACCAGGACGTCCAGCCGCCCGAACCGTGCCACCGCCGTCGTGATCATCCGCCGGGCGTCCTCGTCCCGCGAGACGTCGCCGACCACCGCCACCATGCCCTCGTCGAGCGTCGCCAGCCGCTCCGCGTCCACGTCGGCGGCGACCACCCGCGCCCCCTCCCGCGCGAAGAGCACCGCCGTCGCCCGCCCGATCCCGCTCGCCGCCCCGGTGATCACGCACACCCGGCCCGCGAGCCGTCCTGTCGCCTCGTTCGCCATGCCCGGCCAACGAGCGCACGCGGTCTGAGTGTCGGTCGCCGCCAGTAGGGTGGGTGACATGGCCGACCCCTCCAGCTACCGCCCCAAGCCGGGACAGATCCCCGACACACCCGGGGTCTACAAGTTCCGCGACGATCACCGCCGGGTGATCTACGTCGGGAAGGCGAAGTCCCTGCGCCAGCGGCTGGCCAACTACTTCCAGCCGCTGGCGAGCCTGCACCCGCGCACGGCCACGATGGTCACCACAGCCGCCTCCGTGGAGTGGACCGTCGTCTCGACCGAGGTCGAGGCGCTCCAGCTGGAGTACTCCTGGATCAAGGAGTACGACCCCCGGTTCAACGTCAAGTACCGGGACGACAAGAGCTATCCGTACCTCGCGGTGACCCTCAACGAGGAGTTCCCGCGCGTCCAGGTCATGCGCGGTCACAAGAAGAAGGGCGTGCGCTACTTCGGCCCGTACGCCCACGCGTGGGCCATCCGCGAGACCGTGGACCTGATGCTCCGGGTCTTCCCCGTCCGGACGTGCTCCGCCGGCGTCTTCCGCAACGCCGCCTCCGCCGGACGCCCCTGCCTCCTCGGCTACATCGGCAAGTGCTCCGCCCCCTGCGTGGGCCGGGTCACCCCCGACGAGCACCGCGAACTGGCCGAGGAGTTCTGCGACTTCATGGCCGGCCGCACCGGCACGTACATCCGCCGGCTGGAGAAGCAGATGATGGCGGCGGCCGAGGAGATGGAGTACGAGAAGGCGGCCCGGCTCCGCGACGACATAGAGGCGCTGCGGCGCGCGATGGAGAAGAACGCCGTCGTCCTCGCCGACGCCACCGACGCCGATCTGATCGCGCTCGCCGAGGACGAGCTGGAGGCCGCGGTCCAGATCTTCCACGTCCGCGGCGGACGGGTGCGCGGCCAGCGCGGCTGGGTCACCGACAAGGTCGAGGCCGTCTCCACGGCCGATCTCGTCGAGCACGCGCTCCAGCAGCTGTACGGGGAGGAGAGCGGCGACGCCGTCCCCAAGGAGGTCCTCGTCCCGGCCGTGCCCGAGGACGCCGAGGCCGTCACCCTGTGGCTGAGCGGCCGCCGGGGTTCCCAGGTCTCCCTCCGGGTCCCGCAGCGCGGAGACAAGAAGGACCTGATGGAGACGGTCGCGCGCAACGCACAGCAGGCGCTCGTGCTGCACAAGACCAAGCGCGCCAGCGACCTGACGACCCGCTCCCGGGCCCTGGAGGAGATCGCGGAGGCCCTGGACCTGGACTCCGCGCCGCTGCGGATCGAGTGCTTCGACATCTCGCACCTGCAGGGCGACGACGTCGTGGCGTCGATGGTCGTCTTCGAGGACGGACTGCCGCGCAAGAGCGAGTACCGCCGCTTCCAGATCAAGGGCTTCGAGGGCCAGGACGACGTCCGCTCGATGCACGAGGTGATCAGCCGCCGCTTCAAGCGCTACCTCGCCGAGAAGGAGAAGACGGGGGAGTGGGACCAGGAGGGCGTGGCCGTGGACGCCGAGGGCGACGCGGTGGACGCCGGCGCGGTGGCGGACGGCTCGGTGGACGGCGTGGACCCGGCGGACGCCCTGCGGGCCGGACCCGGACCCGGCCCCGACGCCGTCGGACCGCGGCATGCCAACGGCTCCGGACCCGCCTCCGGCGAGGTCCCCGCCGACGACGGGCGCCCCAAGCGCTTCGCGTACCCGCCCCAGCTCGTCGTCGTCGACGGCGGGCAGCCCCAGGTCGCCGCGGCCCGGCGGGCGCTCGACGAGCTCGGGATCGACGACATCGCCGTCTGCGGTCTCGCCAAGCGCCTGGAGGAGGTCTGGCTGCCCGGCGACGACGACCCCGTCGTGCTGCCCCGCTCCAGCGAGGGTCTGTATCTCCTCCAGCGGGTGCGTGACACGGCTCACGACTTCGCCATCCGCTACCAGCGCTCGAAGCGGAACAAGCGCGTCAGGACCAGCCCCCTGGACGCCGTCCCCGGCCTCGGCGATACCCGCAAACAAGCGTTGATCAAGCATTTCGGCTCGGTGAAGCGGCTGCGACAGGCGACAATCGAGCAGATCTGCGAGGTCCCCGGCATGGGCCGCAAGACGGCCGAGGCCGTGGCGGTGGCCCTCGCGCAGGCGGCCCCGGCCGCACCCGCCGTGAATACGGCAACAGGAGAGATCATTGAAGACGACGGGGGCAGCACCGCATGACCGCGCACGACGGGCACGACCAGCACGATGAGCAAGAGAAGCAGCGAGAAGACGGAGCAGGACACGTGAGTACGGGCACGAAGGAGGCCGGTGAGACCGCCGACTCGGCGGCCATCCCCGAGCTGGTGATCATCTCCGGCATGTCCGGCGCCGGCCGGTCCACCGCGGCGAAGTGCCTGGAGGACCTCGGCTGGTTCGTCGTCGACAATCTGCCGCCCGCGCTGATCCCCACCATGGTGGAGCTCGGCGCCCGCTCCCAGGGCAACGTGGCCCGGATCGCCGTCGTCGTCGACGTCCGCGGCCGGCAGTTCTTCGACGCCCTGCGGGAGTCCCTCGCCGCGCTCGACGCCCAGCAGGTCACCCGAAGGATCGTCTTCCTGGAGTCCTCGGACGAGGCCCTGGTCAGGCGGTTCGAGTCGGTCCGCAGGCCGCACCCGCTCCAGGGCGACGGCCGTATCACCGACGGCATCGCCGCCGAGCGGGACCTGCTGCGCGAGCTGCGCGGCGACGCCGACCTGGTGATCGACACCTCCAGCCTCAACGTCCACGAGCTGCGCGCCAAGATGGACGCCCAGTTCGCCGGCGACGAGGAGCCGGAGCTGCGGGCCACCGTCATGTCCTTCGGATTCAAGTACGGGCTCCCCGTCGACGCCGACCTCGTCGTCGACATGCGCTTCCTGCCGAACCCGCACTGGGTCCCCGAGCTGCGGCCCTTCACCGGGCTGAACGAGGAGGTCTCGGCATACGTCTTCAACCAGCCCGGGGCCAAGGAGTTCCTCGACCGCTACACCGAGCTGCTCCAGCTGATCGCGGCGGGCTACCGCCGCGAGGGCAAGCGGTACGTCACCATCGCCGTCGGCTGCACGGGCGGCAAGCACCGCTCGGTCGCCACGTCCGAGAAGCTCGCCGCCCGCCTCGCCGCGGAAGGGGTCGAGACCGTCGTCGTCCACCGGGACATGGGGCGCGAGTGAAGCCGTACCGCCGGCGTACGTCCACGCTCTCGGTACGTACGCTCCGCAGGCGCGGCGCCCAGCCCAAGGTCGTCGCGCTCGGCGGGGGCATGGGTCTGTCGGCCTCCCTCGCCGCCCTGCGCAGGATCACCGGTGACCTCACCGCCGTCGTCACCGTCGCCGACGACGGCGGCTCCAGCGGCCGGCTCCGGGAGGAGCTGGGCGTGCTGCCGCCCGGCGACCTGCGCAAGGCGCTCGCCGCGCTGTGCGGGGACGACGACTGGGGCCAGACCTGGTCCCGGGTCATCCAGCACCGGTTCCAGTCCAAGGGCGATCTGCACGAGCACGCGGTCGGCAATCTGCTGATCGTCGCCCTCTGGGAGCAGCTCGGCGACCACGTCCTCGCGCTGGACCTGGTCGGCAAGCTGCTGGGCGCGCACGGCCGGGTGCTGCCGATGTCCGCCGTCCCGCTGGAGCTCCAGGCCCTGGTCAAGGGGCACGATCCGGCGCGCCCGGACGACGTCGACACGGTCCGTGGTCAGGCCACGGTGGCGCTCACGCCCGGTGAGGTGCAGTCCGTGCACCTTGTCCCGCACGACCCGCCCGCCGTGCCCGAGGCCGTCGCCGCGGTCCGGGACGCGGACTGGGTGGTGCTCGGTCCGGGCTCCTGGTTCTCCTCGGTGATTCCGCATCTGCTCGTGCCCGAGCTGCTCGACGCGCTCACCGAGACCAAGGCCCGCAAGGTCCTCTCCCTGAACCTCGCGCCGCAGCCGGGAGAAACCGAGGGGTTCTCTCCGCAGCGTCATTTGGAGGTTTTGGGACGACACGCCCCTAAACTCGCCCTGGACGTGGTGCTGGCCGACGAGGCCGCCGTGCCCGATCGCGAGTCCCTCGCCGATGCCGCCAAGCGGCTCGGTGCCGCGGTCGAGCTGGCGCCGGTGGCCCGTGCCGACAGGCTCCCGAAGCATGATCCGGAGCTGTTGGCCGCCGCGTACGACCGTATTTTTCGGATGCATGGAAGGATCGGCCCATGGCGATGACGGCAGCGGTGAAGGACGAGATCTCCCGGCTTCCCGTCACCCGGACCTGCTGCAGGAAGGCAGAGGTCTCGTCGATCCTGCGGTTCGCCGGCGGTCTGCACCTGGTGAGCGGGCGGATCGTGATCGAGGCGGAGCTGGACACCGCGATGGCGGCGCGCCGGCTCAAGCGGGACATCCTGGAGATCTTCGGGCACAGCTCGGAGCTGATCGTGATGGCCCCCGGCGGTCTGCGGCGCGGCTCCCGCTTCGTCGTGCGGGTGGTGGCGGGCGGCGACCAGCTGGCCCGGCAGACCGGCCTCGTCGACGGCCGGGGCCGCCCGATCCGCGGGCTGCCCCCGCAGGTCGTCTCGGGTGCCACCTGCGACGCCGAGGCGGCCTGGCGCGGCGCGTTCCTGGCCCACGGCTCGCTGACCGAGCCCGGGCGCTCCTCCTCCCTGGAGGTGACCTGCCCCGGTCCGGAGGCCGCCCTCGCCCTGGTGGGCGCGGCGCGCCGGCTGAGCATCGCCGCGAAGGCCCGTGAGGTACGGGGCGTGGACCGGGTGGTCGT
Source organism: Streptomyces sp. NPDC059567 (assembly GCF_042735655.1). Taxonomy (NCBI): domain Bacteria; kingdom Bacillati; phylum Actinomycetota; class Actinomycetes; order Kitasatosporales; family Streptomycetaceae; genus Streptomyces; species Streptomyces sp. NPDC059567. Next base: position 5,490 of record NZ_JBHWBS010000027.1, read on the forward strand.
ACGGGACGGGGACGCCATCGGCGCCCTGCTGACCAGGCTGGGCGCGCACGAGTCGGTGCTGGCCTGGGAGGAGCGGCGGATGCGCCGCGAGGTCCGGGCGACCGCGAACCGGCTGGCGAACTTCGACGACGCCAACCTGCGTCGCTCGGCGCGCGCGGCCGTGGCCGCCGGCGCCCGGGTGCAGCGTGCGCTGGAGATCCTCGGCGAGGAGGTGCCCGAGCACCTCGCCGCCGCGGGCCGGCTGCGCATGGAGCACAAGCAGGCCTCCCTGGAGGAGCTCGGCGCGCTCGCCGACCCGCCACTGACCAAGGACGCGGTCGCGGGCCGGATCCGCCGCCTGCTGGCCATGGCCGACAAGCGGGCGCAGGACCTGGGCATCCCCGGAACGGAGTCGGGTCTCACCGAGGAGCTGGACGACAGCCTCGTCGGCTGACCCGGTCGCCCGGGAGTCCGCCGACCAGGATGCCCGTACTCCGCTCACATCGCCGCGGGGGGGGGCCGCGGGGGGGCCCCCGCCCCGGGGGGGGGTGGGCGAGGGGGGGGGTCCCCCCCCGCGCCGCCCCCCCCCCGGGACAATACAAATCTGTGTTTCTACCACGCGG
>NZ_JBHWBS010000027.1:6101-25658 GCF_042735655.1 Streptomyces sp. NPDC059567
GCACCACAGCCTCGTGGGCTGCCCGGGTCGCCGGGTTGCCCGCCCACCTGTTGGCCCGTACTCCGCTCACATCGCGGCTGAGGGTACCTTCCTGAGGCACCGTCAGCGGCGTTCTGGTCCGATCGGGGATGATCCCCGACGAGGCCGCACGCACCCTTGACATGATCATGAATGGTGATCAGCCTGGCGTCTGTTCTCTTTCGTGGCAGACAACAGCAAGGGGGGCTTATGAGACGCAGAGCGGGAGCGATCCTCGCCGCGGCTTCACTGCTGATCGCGGGACTGGCGACGGCACCCGTCGCCGGAGCGGAACCGAACGGCGGCGACGGCGGCGACGCCCTCTCCGTATGGCGCGCGCAGGTCAGCAAGGAGCAGGTGCCGCTGCTGCTCGAGGCCGGCACCGACGGTCACGAACTGACCGAGCAGGTACCGGAGAAGGGCTCGGCCACCCTCGAGCTCTACCTCACCGACAAGCAGGCCGGACAGCTGCGCGGCAAGGGCGTCGAACTCGCCGAGCACACCCTCTCCACCCAGGCGGAGAAGCGGGTCGCCGGAGCCGGGGACGGCGTCTTCCGCCCCTACGGCGGCGCGAACGGGCTCAAGCAGGAGGTCCTGGCCGCCTCCCAGGCCCACCCCGACCTCACCAAGGTCGTCTCCATCGGCAAGACCGTGAAGGGCCAGGACATCCTCGCCCTGAAGGTCACCAAGGGCGCCAAGAAGGCCAAGGACGGCACCCGGCCCGCCACGCTGTACATGTCCAACCAGCACGCCCGTGAGTGGATCACCCCCGAGATGACCCGGCGGCTGATGCACCACTACCTCGACAGCTACGGCAAGGACCAGCGGGTCACGAAGATCGTCGACTCCACCGAGCTGTGGTTCGTGCTCTCCGCCAACCCGGACGGCTACGACTTCACCCACGCCGACCCCGACAACCGCCAGTGGCGCAAGAACCTGCGCGACAACGACGGCGACGGGCGGATCGAGTCCGGCGACGGCGTCGACCTCAACCGTAACTTCGCCTACAAGTGGGGATACGACAACGAGGGTTCGTCGCCCGACCCGGCCGACGAGACCTTCCGCGGCTCCGGCCCGATGTCCGAGCCCGAGACCAAGGCCATCGACGGCTTCCAGAAGCGCATCGGCTTTCAGTACGGCATCAACTACCACTCCGCCGCCCAGCTGCTGCTCTACGGCGTCGGCTGGCAGGTCGCCACGGACACCCCCGACGACGTGGCGCTCAAGTCGCTCGCCGGCACCCCGGAGAAGTCCGCCGTCCCCGGCTACCGCCCCCAGGTCTCCTCCGAGCTCTACACCACCAACGGCGAGGCCGACGGACACGCGGCGAACGTCAACGGGATGCAGATGTTCACCCCGGAGATGTCGACCTGCGCCACCGCCTCCCGCGTCGACCCGAACGACGCCTGGGAGCCCGCCGACTGCGCCTCCGTCTTCACCTTCCCCGACGACGAGAAGCTGATCCAGGCGGAGTTCGCCAAGAACATCCCGTTCGCGCTGGCCGTCGCCGAGACCTCGGCGCACCCGGACCGGCCCGTCTCCGTCACCGGCCTCGACGCGCCGGACTTCACCCCGGACACCTTCACCACCTCCTACGCCCGCGGCGGCGACCAGGAGGTCGCCGTGACCGCCCGCAAGTCGCTGCGCTCCAAGGAGCTCAAGTACCGCGTCAACGGCGGCCGGACGCACACCGAGCGCCTGGAGGCGTGGAACGGCGGCGAGACCTACGGCGGCGAGGACAACCTCTACTTCGACCAGTACCGGGCCGAGGTCGCGGACGCCGAGCCGGGCGACACCGTCCAGGTCTGGTTCACCGCCCGCACCCGCGAGGGCAAGGCGACCTCGTCCACGCCCTTCACGTACACCGTGGCCGACCGGGCCCGCGGCGACGTGCTCGTCCTCGCCGAGGAGGGCGGGACCGACGCGGCCCGGCACACCGGCGCCTATGTGAAGGCGCTCGCCGACAGCGGCCGCAAGGCCGCCGTCTGGGACGTCGCCACCCAGGGGACCCCGGACGCCCTCGGCGTGCTGAGCCACTTCCGCACGGTCGTCTGGTCCACCGGCGCCGAGCAGCCCTCCGGGCCCGTCATGCTGGCCGTACGGGACTACCTCAACGAGGGCGGCAAGCTGATCAACGCCGGCGAGAAGTCCGGCGGCCTCGTCGACATCGGGCGGGCGACGTCCAACGACTTCGCCCAGTACTTCCTCGGCGCCTACCACCGGGCCGGGCTGAAGAACCCGCCCGCCTTCGCCGGCTCCCGCGGCTTCGGGGGGCTCACGACCGGACTCGGCGGCACGACCGGCAACCCGCTGGACAACGCCGGCGCGTACACCGTCACCTCGGACACGCTCGAACCGCGGGGCTTCCCGCAGTTCGGGAGCAGCAGGTCGGCCGGTGACTACCCGGGCGTCCGCACCCCCTTCGAGCCCTACGAGGGAACGTCCTTCGCGGCCGTCCGGCACTCCGACGACACCTGGACCCGCCTCAGCCGCACCGTCGACCTCACCGGCGTCGCCGCCGCCGACAAGCCGAGTCTGCGCTTCCAGGTCAGCTACGACACCGAGCCCGGCTACGACAACCTCGTCGTCGAGGCCCACACCGTCGGCCAGGACGACTGGACCACGCTGCCCGACGCCAACGGCGGCACCTCCACCGCCGCCCCGGCCGACTGCGGCGCGGGCTACTACGTCCAGGGCCACCCCTTCCTCGCCCGCTACCTGACCGTCGGCGAGGACGGCTGCGCCACCACCGGCACCACCGGTTCCTGGAACGCCTTCACCGGGCCCTCCAACGGCTGGCAGCAGGCGTCGATCGACCTGAGCGCCTACGCGGGCAAGCAGGTCGTGCTGTCGATCTCGTACATCTCCGACCCCGGGACCGGCGAGATGGGAGCCTTCGTCGACGACACCGCGCTCGTCGTCGGTGGCACTCCGGGCCAGAGCGAGGGCTTCGAGACCACGCTCGGCGCCTGGTCCGTACCGGGCCCGCCGGCCGGCAGCCCCGGGAACGGCACGGAGTGGACCCGCTCGCCGGGGCTCTTCCACTCCCAGGCCGCGGTCACCACACGCGACACCGTCCTCCTCGGCTTCGGCCTGGAGCACGTCACGAGCGCGGCGCAGCGCACGTCACTCATTCGAAGGGCGCTCGGAGCGGTGCACGGCTGAGCGGGCACCCGCCCTTTTGATCACAGTCAGTGATCGGGACGAATTGGGCACCGTGGCTCGAACCCGTCGGTAATAACGGGCCACGGTGCTTTCCCGAGGTATTCCGACTGCACGCGATGTCACTCTGAGCCGATGGGAGAGGTAGGGTCGTAAGCGGTCGGGGACATCCCTAAAAGAATCTCGCCGGCGTCGAAACCCGGCGTACCTAACGAGGAGATCGGTTCGTGACGATCCGCGTAGGCATCAACGGCTTTGGCCGCATCGGTCGCAACTACTTCCGCGCGCTCCTTGAGCAGGGTGCCGACATCGAGATCGTGGCTGTCAACGACCTGGGTGACACCGCGACCACTGCTCACCTGCTGAAGTACGACACGATCCTGGGACGCCTCAAGGCCGAGGTCACCCACACCGCCGACACCATCACCGTCGACGGCCACACCATCAAGGTGCTCTCCGAGCGCAACCCGGCGGACATCCCCTGGGGCGAGCTGGGCGTCGACATCGTCATCGAGTCGACCGGCATCTTCACGAAGAAGGCCGACGCCGAGAAGCACATCGCCGGTGGCGCGAAGAAGGTCCTCATCTCGGCTCCGGCCAAGGACGAGGACATCACCATCGTCATGGGCGTCAACCAGGACAAGTACGAGCCGGCGAACCACCACGTCATCTCGAACGCCTCCTGCACCACCAACTGTGTGGCGCCGATGGCCAAGGTTCTCGACGAGAACTTCGGCATCGTCAAGGGCCTGATGACGACGGTCCACGCGTACACCAACGACCAGCGCATCCTGGACTTCCCGCACTCCGACCTGCGCCGCGCCCGCGCCGCCGCGGAGAACATCATCCCGACCACGACGGGTGCCGCCAAGGCCACCGCCCTGGTCCTCCCGCAGCTCAAGGGCAAGCTGGACGGCATCGCCATGCGCGTCCCGGTCCCGACCGGTTCGGCCACCGACCTGGTCGTGGAGCTGCAGCGCGAAGTCACCAAGGACGAGGTCAACGCCGCCTTCAAGAAGGCCGCCGACGACGGCGACCTGAAGGGCATCCTCTACTACACCGAGGACGCGATCGTCTCCTCGGACATCGTCGGCGACCCGGCGTCGTGCACCTTCGACTCCTCGCTGACCATGGTCCAGGAGGGCAAGTCGGTCAAGATCCTCGGCTGGTACGACAACGAGTGGGGCTACTCCAACCGCCTCGTCGACCTCACCGTCTTCGTCGGCAACCAGCTCTAAAGCCTCCGGAACCGGCACCTCGATGTGAGCACAGGGCTCGGACAGCGCGATGATGCGCTGTACGAGCCCTGTCTCGTGTGCTTCACCGCGTACCAAGGAGTCAGTAGAAGATGAAGACCATCGACGAGCTTCTCGCCGAAGGCGTCGCCGGCAAGCGCGTATTCGTCCGCGCCGACCTCAACGTGCCGCTGGACGGCACCACCATCACCGACGACGGCCGCATCCGCGCCGTCGCGCCCACGGTCAAGGCGCTGGCCGACGCGGGTGCCCGTGTCGTCGTCGCCTCGCACCTGGGCCGCCCGAAGGGGGCCCCGGACCCGGCGTTCTCCCTCGCCCCGGCCGCCGCGCGCCTCGGTGAACTGCTCGGTGCCGACGTCGCGTTCGCGACCGACACGGTCGGCGAGTCCGCCCGGGCGACCGTCGCGGGCCTCGCCGACGGCCAGGTCGCCGTCATCGAGAACCTCCGCTTCAACGCCGGCGAGACCTCCAAGGACGACGCCGAGCGCGGCGCGTTCGCGGACCAGCTCGCCGCCCTCGCCGACGTCTACGTCGGCGACGGCTTCGGCGCCGTGCACCGCAAGCACGCCTCGGTCTTCGACCTCCCGGCCCGGCTGCCGCATGCCGCCGGTCACCTCATCGCCACCGAGGTCGGCGTCCTGAAGAAGCTGACCGCCGAGGTCAAGCGCCCGTACGTGGTCGTCCTGGGCGGCGCCAAGGTCTCCGACAAGCTCGCCGTCATCGACGAGCTGCTCGGCAAGGCCGACCGCCTCCTGATCGGCGGCGGCATGGCGTACACCTTCCTCTACGCCAAGGGCTACGAGGTCGGCATCTCCCTGCTCCAGAAGGACCAGGTGGAGGTCGTCAAGGAGTACATGAAGCGCGCCGAGGAGAACGGCGTCGAGCTGGTCCTCCCGGTCGACGTGCTCGTCTCCTCGGAGTTCCCGGACCTGAAGACCAAGGCCCCGGCCGACTTCGAGACCGTCGACGCCGACAAGATCCCGTCGACGAAGGAGGGCCTGGACATCGGCCCGAGGACGCGTGAGCTGTACGCGTCGAAGCTCGCCGACGCCGAGACGGTGTTCTGGAACGGCCCGCTGGGCGTCTTCGAGCACCCCGACTACGCCAACGGAACCAAGGCCATCGCGCAGGCCCTGCTCGACAGCCCCGGCTTCACCGTCGTCGGTGGCGGGGACAGTGCCGCCGCGGTCCGCATCCTGGGCTTCGACGAGAATGCCTTCGGCCACATTTCGACCGGCGGCGGCGCCTCCCTCGAGTACCTCGAGGGCAAGACGCTCCCCGGCCTCGCCGCACTGGAGGACTGAACACCTGTGAGCAGCACCCGCACCCCGCTGATGGCGGGCAACTGGAAGATGAACCTCAACCACCTCGAGGCCATCGCCCACGTCCAGAAGCTCGCCTTCGCGCTGAACGACAAGGACTACGACGCCGTCGAGGTCGCGGTTCTGCCGCCCTTCACGGACCTGCGGTCCGTCCAGACCCTGGTCGACGGCGACAAGCTCAAGATCAAGTACGGCGCCCAGGACATCTCGGCGCACGACTCCGGTGCCTACACCGGCGAGATCTCGGGCCTCATGCTGTCCAAGCTGAAGTGCGCCTACGTCGCCGTGGGCCACTCCGAGCGCCGGCAGTACCACGCCGAGACGGACGAGATCTGCAACGCCAAGGTCAAGGCCGCCTACAAGCACGGGATCACCCCGATCCTCTGCGTGGGCGAGGGCCTGGACGTCCGCAAGGCCGGCCAGCAGGTCCAGTACACCCTGAGCCAGCTCGACGGCGGCCTGAAGGACCTCCCGGCCGAGCAGGCCGAGTCCATCGTGATCGCCTACGAGCCGGTGTGGGCCATCGGCACCGGCGAGGTCGCCACCCCCGAGGACGCGCAGGAGGTCTGCGGTGCGATCCGTGGCCGCCTCGCGGAGCTCTACTCGCAGGAGCTGGCCGACAAGGTCCGCATCCAGTACGGCGGCTCGGTCAAGGCCGGCAACGTGGCCGCGATCATGGCGCAGCCCGATGTCGACGGTGCCCTGGTGGGCGGCGCGGCGCTGGACTCCGACGAGTTCGTCAAGATCGTCCGCTTCCGCGACCAGTGATGTGATCAGCGAGTAGGCGGTAGCGACGATCCGTCGTACCCTTGCGGGGGTCGGGCAGGACCTGCCCGACCCCCGTCCGTATGAGATCCGAGGAAGTTGGTCCAGCCGTGGTTATGGGGTTCTCGATCGCCCTGATCGTCTTCAGCGGCCTGCTGATGCTGCTGGTGCTCATGCACAAGGGGAAGGGCGGCGGCCTCTCCGACATGTTCGGTGGCGGAATGCAGTCGTCCGTCGGTGGCTCCTCGGTCGCCGAGCGCAACCTGGACCGCATCACCGTCGTGGTCGGTCTGCTGTGGTTCGCGTGCATTGTCGTACTTGCGCTTCTGATGAAGTTGGACGTGTAACTCCAATCACTGGACGCGCGTTGGGCCTTACGTAGACTGGGGCATCTTCGAGCACCATCACGCAGGGAGTTACGACCGTGGCAAGTGGCAACGCGATCCGGGGAAGCCGGGTCGGAGCGGGGCCGATGGGGGAGGCCGAGCGGGGCGAGTCGGCGCCGCGCCTCCGCATCTCCTTCTGGTGCTCGAACGGGCACGAGACGCAGCCGAGCTTCGCCAGTGACGCACAGGTTCCGGAGACGTGGGACTGCCCGCGCTGCGGCTTCCCGGCCGGTCAGGACCGGGACAACCCGCCGGACCCGCCGCGCACCGAGCCGTACAAGACGCACCTCGCGTACGTACGCGAGCGGCGCAGCGACGCGGACGGCGAGGCGATCCTCGCCGAGGCGCTCGCCAAACTGCGCGGCGAGATCTGAAGCGTGGTGTGACAGTGTGACGAACGGGCCTCGCCCGCGAGACGATTCGCGGACGGGGCCCGTTCGCGTACCTCCGTCTAGCGGTGGTTGCCGGGGATGTGCGCGGTGAGCGCCATCGTGGCGGTCGCACGCGCGTACGTCAGCTGGGCCACGCGCGCGTAGAGGCAGTCCAGGATCAGCAGCACCGAATGCCGCGTCCCGAAACCGCCGCGCCGGAAGCTGGTCTCGGCCGAGGTCGCCGTCAGATGGATGGAGGCGGCCCGGGCGACGGGGGAGCGGGGATCGCAGGTCACCGCGACCGTCCGCGCACCCCGTTCGGCCGCGAGCCGCAGCGGGGAGAGCACCTCGCGGGTCGCCCCGGAGTGGGAGAGCGCCACGACCGCGTCCGCGGGCGTGAGCAGCGCCGCCGAGGTCTCCGCGGCATGCACCTCCGTCCAGCCGCGGGCGTCGCAACCGATGGTGAAGAGCCGGGCCTCGGTCTCCAGGGCCACCACGCCGGAGGCTCCGACGCCGTAGACGTCGATGCGACGGGCCTTGGCGAGGATCTGCGCGGCCCGCTCCAGCGCGTCGAGGTCCAGACGCTCGGCCGTCCGGCGCAGCGCCCCCAGATCGGCCTGGGCGACGGCGGCGACGACGTGGTCGAGCGGATCGTCGGGGCCGATGTCCGGCCCGAGGGGCCGTTCCTGTCCGCTGCGTTCGTTCTCGCCGCGCTCCTGCGCGAGGGCGAGCAGCAACTCCTGGTACGAGCCGAGGCCGAGGGCGTGGCAGAAGCGGGTCACGGTCGCCTGGGACGTACCGGTGCGCCGGCCCAGCTCCGCGGCGGAGACCCCGGGCACCCGGCCCGGATCGTCGAGGACCCAGGCGCCGACCTTCCGCAGGGAACCGGACATGCGGGGCAGTTCGGAGCGGATCAGAGCGGTGATCACGGTGGTGTTCCCTCCTGCCCCGCCCGGTGCGCGGGTCTTGTCGAGCGGTGAATCTATCAACCACCATGCGAGCTGATGAACGAATCCGGGATTCAGATGTGCGTGCTCGGCATCGACGCCGGCGGTACGCGGATCAGGGCACGGCTCTCCGACGCGGCGACCGGCACGGTGCTCGGGGAGGGCACGGGAGGCCCAGGCAACGCGCTGAGCGTGCCGCGCGCCGATCTCGTACGGAATCTGGCGCTGGCGCTGCGGGGCGCCGTGCCGCCCGGCCGGGCGGGCGCTCTTCGCTCCGTGGTGGCGGGCTTCGCGGGTGGTGGGCCGGGCGGCGGGGCCGAGAAGGCCGGTTCCGCGCTCGCCGCAGCGCTGTCCGGTGTCGGTGCCGCCCCCGCCCGGGTCGAGGTCATGGGGGACGCGGACATCGCCTTCGCCTCGGGGCCCGGCACTCCGGCCGACGGGCTCGTACTGATCGCGGGCACCGGCGCCGCCGCCGCGCGCGTGGAAGGGCGCAGGGCGGTCCGGGCCGTGGACGGGGACGGCTGGCTCCTCGGCGACGCGGGCAGCGGCTTCTGGCTGGGGCGCGAGGCGCTGCGGGCGGTCCTGCGCTCCCTGGACGGCCGCGGCCCGGCCACGGCCCTCGCCGGGCCGGTGGGGGAGGTGTGCGGCGGCCTGACCAAGGAGCACGTCGTCGGCTACGGATTCGGCGGCCACCCGGTCCGGCTCGCGGCGCTCAGCCCGCTCGTGGTGGACGCGGAACGGGCCGGGGACGAGGTGGCCCGTGCCCTCCTCGACCGAGCGGCGGACGAACTGGCCTCCACCGTGGGCGCGTTGGCGCCGCGCCCGGGGGAGCCGCTGGTCTCCACGGGTGGCCTGATCGGCCCCGGCGGCCCGCTGCTGCCGCGACTCGCCGAGCGGGTGGGTGCGGTGGGTCTGGCCCTGTCCCCGGTGCCGGACGGCGTGGCCGGTGCGGTGGCCCTGGCCCGGCTCCCGTAGCGACAACGGTCCGAGGCGCGGGCGGTGCGGCCTGTCTGCGGCGGTGGGTGCGGCGTTCCGTGGCGCGGTGGGCCAGGTCTAGCGTTCACTCCAATTCATTGCAACGGGCGACGCAAGGGTTGTTGCGTTAAGTTCGGAACTGTTGCAACGATTTCCCTGCCCTTACCTGCAGCGATGCCGATTCTGCGCAACGAACGTGTTGCCAGGATTCTGAACGCAACGTAGCTTTCCAGTATCAGAAACGACGGGCCGACGGAGCGCCCGCCGCTGAACGAGGAGAGCACCATGCAGAAGTTCGCCACCACCGCCGCCATCTCCGCCGTCCTGGACATCCCCGCCGGCCGCGTCCGGTTCATCGCCGCCGACCGGACCGACGCCACGGTCGAGGTCCTGCCCGCGAACGCCTCCAAGAGCCGTGACGTGAAGGCGGCGGAGCAGACCACGGTCGACTTCACCGACGGCGTCCTGCGGATCCAGGCCCCGGAAGCGAAGAACCAGATCCTCGGCAGCTCCGGATACGTCGAGGTGACCGTCCAGCTCCCGGCCGGCTCCCGCGTCGAGGCGAAGGGCGCCGACGCCGAACTCCGCGGCGTCGGGCGGCTGGGCGAGGTCGCCTTCCAGGCCGCCCAGGGCACCGTCAAGCTCGACGAGGCCGCAAGCGCCCGCCTGACCCTCCAGGCCGGCGACGTCTCGGTCGGCCGCCTGGGCGGCGACGCGGAGATCCGCACCCGGAAGGGCGACCTGCGCGTCGCCGAGGCCGTGGCCGGCACCGTCACCCTGCGCACCGAGGCCGGCGACGTGTCGGTCGGCGCGGCCCGCGGCGTCTCCGCCGCCCTGGACGCCGGCACCTCCTACGGCCGGATCCACAACGCCCTCAAGAACACCGACGGCACCCCCGGCCTGACCATCCACGCCACCACCGCCTACGGCGACATCACCGCCCGCAGCATCTGAAGCGCCACCGCGCCCGGACGTCCCGGGCGCCGACAGGCCCCGTCGCACCGTCCGCCCGCTCGATCGAGTCCATGCCAGACATAAAGGAGCACACCATCATGTCCCTCACCCTTACCGAGCAGGACCGCCCGGAACTGCAGAAGGCCATCCAGGAGATCGTCGATTCCGGTTTCGCCGGGGTGCAGCTGCGCGTGAACGACGAGCGGGGCGAGTGGGTCGGCAGCGCCGGAGTGCGCAAGCTGGGCGAGAGCGCCAAGCCGGCGACCGACGGGCGGTTCCGGATCGGCAGCGCCACCAAGACCTTCACCGCGACCGTCGTGCTGCAGCTCGTGGCCGAGGGCAGGATCGGGCTGGACAGCCCGGTGGACGACCACCTGCCCCGGTTCGGTCTCGACCGGCGGATCACGGTGCGGATGCTGCTCCAGCACACCAGCGGGCTGTTCAACCACACCGGCGAGTACTACGACGACGGGACGGTCGCGCCGGGGATCCCCTGGCAGGGCCAGGAGTACGTGGACCGCCAGTTCCACACCTACGAGCCGGAGGAGCTGGTGCGGCTCTCCCTTTCCAAGCCGGTGCGATTCGAGCCGGGGGCGGACTGGAGCTACTCCAACACCAACTACGTGCTGGCCAAGTTGCTGATCGAGGAGGTCACCGGCCGCTCGCTGGCCGAGGAGACGCGGCGGCTGATCCTGCGGCCGCTGGGGCTGTCGGGCACCGTGGTGCCGGGCGCCTCGCCGGAGATCCCCGAGCCGCACGCTCACGGCTACTACCGGTACGAGGACGCCGGCCAGTGGAAGACGGTCGACGTCACCCGCTTCAACGTCTCCTGGATCTCCGCCGCCGGCGACATGATCTCGACCACCGAGGACCTCCACACCTTCTTCTCCGCGCTGATGAGCGGCCAGCTCCTGCCGGCCTCGCTGCTGGCCGAGATGCGCACGCCACACCCCAAGCTGGGCTACGGCCTGGGGGTGTTCGTGGAGGAGATGGACGGCGGCGGCACCATCCTCCACCACAACGGCGGCCTCTTCGGCTGGGCGGCGCTGATGTACAGCACGCCCGACGGCAGCAGGACGCTGACCGCCTCGCTGACCACCGGGGACGCCGACCTCGACTTCGCCGCCACGGCCGCGGCGTTCCAGAAGGCGCAGAAGACGCTCGTCGAGGAGGTGTTCGGCGGGCAGGCCGGGTCGGCCGAGCCGGCCCAGTAGGCAGGGCCGAGCGCCGTGGCCCCGTACACGGCCGGTCTTCCGCGACGCGTCCCGCCCGAGGGCGGCGTACTCCGACACCTCGTCGGTGCACGCCGCCCCGTCGGCGTTCCCGGCCCTTGACGGAGGCCGGGCGGGCTGGTTCATTGAATCGAAATGCTCGTTCGGATCCGGTTCAACGAACCAGTGGAGGCTTCGCCATGCCCCAACCCGCCCTCGGTGCCGCCCTGTTCGCCGACCACGCCCGCGGGGCCGTCGAGCGGGCCGTCGCGGCCAACAAGGACTCGGTCGCCGCGGCCGCCCGCCTCTTCGCCGACTGCGTCGCCGCCGACGGGGTGATCCACGCCTTCGGAACCGGACACTCCCAGGCCACCGCCCTGGAGATCGCGGGCCGCGCCGGCGGACTCGTCCCCACCAGCCGGATCGCGCTCGCCGACCTCGTGCTGCGCGGCGGCGAGGACCCCTCCGTACTCGCCGATCCGCTCCTGGAGCGCTCCCCGGGCCTCGCCGACCGGCTCTACGCCCTCGCCACGCCCCGCCCACAGGACCTCTTCGTCATCATCTCCAACTCGGGCGTCAACAACTCGATCGTCGACCTCGCGCTGAAGGTCACCGACGCCGGTCACCGGCTCGTCGCCCTCACCTCCCTGGAACACACCCACGCCGTCCCGGCCCTGCACCCCAGCGGCAGGCGGCTCGCCGACCTCGCCGACGCCGTCCTCGACAACTGCGCCCCCACCGGCGACGCCCTGCTGCCCCTCCCGGACGGCGGAGCGCTCTGCGGCGTCTCCACCCTCACCTCCGCGCTCCTCGTGCAGATGGTGGTCGCCGAGTCGGTCGCCCTCCTCCTCGCGGAGGGGCACGAGCCGCCGGTGTACGTCTCCGCGAACCTGCCGGGCGGCCACGAGCGCAACGCCGTCCTCGAAGCCCGCTACGAGGGCAGGCTGCATCGCGGCGGCCACTGAGTCGCCGCGCGCCTTCTGCCCCTGCGATCAATTAGGTTGGAGTCGCAGCGGGGCAAGCAGGCAGGAAGAGAAGAAGTAGGCGATGTCCGAGATGAACGCAGAAGGACGCACGAAGCTCAACCGGCTTCCCGAGTGGACCGCCCTCGGGAAGCACCGGGAGCAGCTGGGCGAGACGCACCTGCGCGAGCTGTTCGCCGCCGACCCGGACCGGGGCACCGGTTACGCACTCCGGGTCGGTGACCTGTATCTGGACTACTCCAAGCACCTGGTGACCGACGAGACGCTCGCACTGCTGCGCGAGCTGGCCGCCGCGACCGGCGTGGCCGAGCTGCGCGACGCCATGTTCCGCGGCGCCAAGATCAACACCACCGAGGACCGCGCGGTCCTGCACACCGCGCTGCGCGCCCCGCGCGAGGCGGTCGTCGAGGTCGACGGCGAGAACGTCGTCCCGGGCGTCCACGCCGTCCTCGACAAGATGGCCGCCTTCGCCGACAAGGTCCGCGCGGGCGAGTGGACCGGCCACACCGGCAAGCCGATCAAGAACATCGTGAACATCGGCATCGGCGGCTCCGACCTCGGACCCGCCATGGCGTACGACGTCCTGCGCTCCTACACCCAGCGGGACCTGACGTTCCGTTTCGTCTCCAACGTCGACGGCGCCGACCTCCACGAGGCGGTCCGCGACCTCGACCCGGCCGAGACGCTCTTCATCGTCGCCTCGAAGACCTTCACCACCATCGAGACGATCACCAACGCCACCTCCGCGCGCGACTGGCTCCTCACCGGCCTGCGCGCCGACCAGGAGGCCGTCGCCAAGCACTTCGTCGCCCTGTCGACCAACGCCGAGAAGGTCGAGGGCTTCGGCATCGACACGGCCAACATGTTCGAGTTCTGGGACTGGGTCGGCGGACGCTACTCGTACGACTCCGCCATCGGCCTTTCCCTGATGATCGCCATCGGCCCGGCCCGCTTCCGCGAGATGCTCGACGGCTTCCACCTCGTCGACGAGCACTTCCGCACCGCCCCGGCCGAGGAGAACGCGCCACTGCTCCTCGGCCTTCTCGGCGTCTGGTACGGCGCGTTCTTCGACGCCCAGTCGCACGCCGTCCTGCCGTACTCGCACTACCTGTCGAAGTTCACCGCCTACCTCCAGCAGCTCGACATGGAGTCCAACGGCAAGTCCGTCGACCGGGACGGCAACGCCGTCGAGTGGCAGACCGGACCGGTCGTCTGGGGCACGCCCGGCACCAACGGCCAGCACGCGTACTACCAGTTGATCCACCAGGGCACCAAGGTCATCCCGGCCGACTTCATCGGCTTCGCCGAGCCCGTCGCCGATCTGCTCCCCGGCCTCGTCGCCCAGCACGACCTGCTGATGGCCAACTTCTTCGCCCAGACGCAGGCGCTGGCCTTCGGCAAGACGCCCGAGGAGGTACGGGCCGAGGGCGTGGCCGAGGAGCTCGTCCCGCACAAGACCTTCAAGGGCAACCACCCCACGACCACGATCCTGGCCAAGGAGCTGACGCCCTCCGTCCTCGGCCAGCTCATCGCGCTCTACGAGCACAAGGTGTTCGTCCAGGGCGCGATCTGGAACATCGACTCCTTCGACCAGTGGGGGGTCGAGCTCGGCAAGGTCCTTGCCAAGAGGATCGAGCCGGTGCTGACCGAGGGCAAGGGCGCCGACGAGCTCGACGGCTCGACCGCGGGGCTCGTCGCCACCTACCGCTCGCTGCGCGGACGGTAGAAGCCATGACGGGGGAGAACGCGGTGCAAGGCGAGATACGGCTCAGGCCTCCGAACAACACACTGAACGAACGGGCCGTCGGCTGGTGGCGCACGCAGTGGCTGCTGACGACCGCCGTGCCGGTGGTGGTCCTCGGCGTGCTCGGCGCACTGATCACGCCCGCCCGGTTCTGGCTGCTGCTCGTGGCCGGAGCCGTGGCGGTCGCCGGTCTCGCCTGTACCGCGTTCTTCCCCCACTGGTGGTTCAGGGTGCACCGCTGGGAGGTCACCGAGGACGCCGTCTACGTCCGCACCGGGGCCTTCTGGCAGGAGTGGCGGATCGCGCCGATGTCCCGGATCCAGACCGTCGACACCGTACGCGGACCGCTGGAGCAGGCCTTCAAGCTCGCCACGGTCACCGTCACCACCGCCTCCTCCAAGGGCGCGCTCCGGATCGAAGGGCTCGACCACGAGCTCGCCGCCGACCTCGCCGAGCGGCTGACCGCCATCACCCAGGCCACCTCCGGGGACGCGACATGACGGAGGACTGGCGGCGCCTCGACCGCCGTACGGTCCTGGTCACCGCCGCGGTCCTCGCGGGTGTCGCCGGCGGAGCGGCCCTGCCCGTCTTCTTCGGCCTGTCCGGATCCATGCCCGCGTGGAAGGCCCTCTGCTGGGTCGGCACCGGGGCGGCCCTCCTCATCGGCGCCGGCGCGGCGGCCGACTACGTCCGCTGGCGCCGCACCCGCTACCGCATCGGCGCCGAGCGGAGCGAGATGGGGGTACCCCCGGCCGAAGGCTGGGGGAGGGTCGAACTCCACACCGGACTCCTCCTGATCAAGCGCCGCTCGCTGGCCCGCGAACGCATCCGCAGCGTCGACATGACGGCCCATCCACTGCTGCGCGTCCTCGGCCTCGTCAAGGTCCGCATCGGCACCGGCGAGAACACCGGCGGCGGCGAGTCCACCCTCGAACTCGACCCGGTCACCCGGGAAGAGGGCGAACGGCTCCGCCGTGAACTGCTCGCCCGTACGGTCTCCGCCGCCGACGACACGACCCACGACGGCGCCCTGGCCGAGCTCGACCGCCACTGGATCCGCTACGCCCCGGTCTCCTTCGTCGCCCCGCTCCTCGGCGGCGCCGCGGCCGGAGCCGTGATGCAGGTCAGCGAGTGGTTCGGGGCCCAGGGCAAGGTCATCGCGTGGATAGGGGACCGCTTCGAGGACACCTCGATTCTCTCGATGGTCCTCGTCCTCGTCCTGCTCGCCACCCTCGTCGGCACCGTCGGCGCCCTCGGCCTCTGGGTCGAGATGTGGTGGAACTACCGCCTGGAGCGCGAGCCCGGCGGCACCCTGCGGGTCCGCCGCGGACTCCTCACCGCCCGCTCGATCTCCATCGAGGAACGCCGTCTGCGGGGCGTCGAACTGGTCGAGCCGCTGGGCGTACGGATGTGCCGGGCCGCCCGCGTCGACGCCGTCGCCACCGGCCTCGTCGAGGACGAGGAGGACGAGCATGCCGACCACAAGACCCTGCTGCCGCCGGCGCCCCGCGCCGTCGCCGACCGGGTCGCCGCCCAGGTCCTGCGCGAGCCGGAGCCCCCGACGAGCGCCCCGCTCACCGTCCACCCCCGCGCCGCCCGCACCCGGCGACTGCGCTGGGCCCTCGCGAGCGCGCTCGCCCCGGTCGCGGTCCTCGCCGTCCTCGGAGCGGCACTCACCCCCGTCCTGCTGTACATCGCGGCCGCCTGCGCCCTCGTGCTGACCCCGCTCGCCGTGCTGCTCGCGCTCGACGCCTACCGCAACCTCGGGCACGGCATCACCGGCGGCTATCTGGTGGCCCGTTCCGGCACGATCCGCAAGACCACCGTCGCCCTCCAGCGCGGTGGCGTCATCGGATGGACCGTCAAGCAGTCGTACTTCCAGCGCCGGGCCGGTGTGCTGACCCTGACCGCGACGACCGCGGCGGGCGAAGGCGCGTACGACATCCACGACGCCGGACACAGCGAGGGCCTGGCCTTCGCGGCCGAGGCGGTGCCGGACCTGCTCGCCCCCTTCCTGGAACCCGTACGGGAAACGCCGAAGGCCCGGTCCACCGTGCGGTGAACCGGGCCCGAGCGACCGTCCGTCAGGCCGAGGCCGGCGGATAGAGACTGCGCGGCAGCTCCGAGGCGGCCGCCGTGTCGAGCAGCCACAGCGTGCGCGAGCGACCGTAGGCGCCCGCCGCCGGGGCCTGGACCTCGCCCGCGCCGGCCAGCGCGATCGCCGCCGCCTTCGCCTTGTCCTCACCGGCCGCGAGCAGCCAGACCTCGCGCGCGGCACGGATCGCCGGCAGCGTCAGCGAGATCCGGGTCGGCGGCGGCTTCGGCGCGCCGTGCACGCCCACCACCGTCCGCTCGGTCTCGCGGACCGCCGGGAGCTCGGGGAACAGCGAGGCGACATGGGTGTCGGGCCCGACACCCAGCATCAGCACGTCGAAGCTCGGCACCGAAGCGTGGTCCTCCGGGCCGGCGGCCGCGGCCAGTTCCGCCGCGTAGGAGGCGGCCGCGGCTTCGACGTCGCTGCCGAACGGCCCGTCCGATGCGGGCATCGCATGCACCCGTGCCGGGTCCAGCGGGACGCTGTCGAGCAGCGCCTCGCGGGCCTGGGTCACATTGCGCTCCGGGTCCCCGTCCGGCAGGTAGCGCTCGTCACCCCACCACAGATCGAGCCGCGACCAGTCGATCGCGTCCCGCGCGGGGGCCGAACTGAGCGCCGCCAGCAGCCCGTTGCCGTTGCGGCCGCCCGTGAGGACCACGGACGCCGAGCCGCGTGCCGTCTGGGCGTCGACGATCCGCGTGATCAGCCGGGCCGCCGCGGCCTGGGCCATCAGCTCCTTGTCGCGGTGGACGACGAGCTGCGGAGCGCTCACTTGGCCGCCGCCTTCTTGGCCGGAGCCTTCTTCGCCGGAGCCGGAGCCTTGGCGGCCTTGGCCTCGGGCGCGTCGTCCTCGGCCGTCACCGGCGCGGTGGTCGCCGCCTTCTCGTCCAGCCGGTCGAGCCCGTACCGCAGCGCCGAGGCGTAGGTGTCGTCCGGGTCGAGCCGGCGCAGCTCCTCCGCGATCAACTCGGCCGTCTCACGGCGCTTGAGCGCCACGCCACGGTCGGGCTGCCCCTGGATGGAGAGCGTCGCCAGCGAGCCGTCGGGCCGGTCCAGAACGATCGGCCCGCTGGAGGACTCCATCCGTACGGAGGTGAGCCCGGGACCCGCCGACACGGACCGGCGCACCGGAACCTTCAGCCGGTCCGCCAGCCACATGGCGAGCAGTTCGACGCTGGGGTTGAACTCCTCGCCCTCCACCTCGGCCGAACTGACCTCGCACACGACCTGGTCGAGCGCGGCGGCGAGCATCGAACGCCACGGGGTGATCCGGGTCCAGGCCAGATCCGTGTCGCCCGGGGTGTAGTTGTCCGCCCGGCCGGTCAGCTCGTGTATCGGCTGCTCGGCGGAGTACGTGTCGGTCACCCGGCGCTGGGCGAGCGCGCCCAACGGGTCGTTCGCCGGGTCGGCCGGCGCGTTGACCGGCCACCAGACGACGACGGGCGCGTCCGGCAGCAGCAGCGGAAGGACCACCGACTGGGCGTGGTCGACGACCTCGCCGTACAGCCGGAGGACCACAGTCTCGCCGGTGCTGGCGTCGGCGCCGAGGCGGACCTCGGCGTCGAGCCGCGCCTTGGCGCGGTCGCGCGGCGAGCGCGAGACCCGCTTGATGACGACCAGCGTCCGCGAGGGGTGCTCGCGGGACGCGTCGTTGGCCGCCTTGAGCGCGTCGTAGGCGTTCTCCTCGTCGGTGACGATGACGAGGGTGAGCACCATGCCGACGGCCGGCGTGCCGATGGCCCGCCGCCCGAGCACCAGCGCCTTGTTGATCTTGCTGGACGTGGTGTCCGTCAGGTCGGTCTTCATGGCCGGCGCCAGCTCCGTCCGTCTCGTGCGAGCATCTCGTCCGCCTCGACGGGACCCCAGGTCCCGGACTGGTACTGCGCGGGCTTGCCGTGCTTGTCCCAGTACTGCTCGATCGGGTCGAGGATCTTCCAGGACAGCTCGACCTCCTCGACCCGCGGGAAGAGGTTGGAGTCGCCGAGGAGGACGTCGAGGATGAGCCGCTCGTACGCCTCGGGGCTGGACTCCGTGAAGGACTCGCCGTAGGCGAAGTCCATCGACACGTCCCGGATCTCCATCTGCGTGCCCGGCACCTTGGAGCCGAACCGCACCGTCACGCCCTCGTCCGGCTGGACCCGGATCACGATGGCGTTGCGGCCGAGCTCCTCGGTCGCGGTGTGGTCGAAGGGGGAGTGCGGGGCGCGCTGGAAGACGACCGCGATCTCGGTGACGCGGCGGCCGAGGCGCTTGCCGGTACGGAGATAGAAGGGGACGCCCGCCCAGCGGCGGTTGTCGATCTCCAGCTTGATGGCCGC
This sequence comes from Streptomyces sp. NPDC059567, assembly GCF_042735655.1. NCBI lineage: Bacteria > Bacillati > Actinomycetota > Actinomycetes > Kitasatosporales > Streptomycetaceae > Streptomyces > Streptomyces sp. NPDC059567. The sequence goes on from NZ_JBHWBS010000027.1 coordinate 24,609, forward strand.
GTAGGTGTCGGTCTTCGACTTGGGGTCGATCCCGTCCTCCTGCAGATAGCCGACGGCCTTCGCGCCGCCCTGCCATCCCTGCGCGTACTGGCCGCGCACGGTCGAGGCGCCCAGGTCCTTCGGGAGCTTCACCGCGCCGAGCACCTTGGTCTTCTCGGCCGCGAGCGCGTCCGCGTCGAAGGAGGCGGGCTCCTCCATCGCGGTCAGCGCGAGCAGCTGGAGGAGGTGGTTCTGGATGACGTCACGGGCGGCGCCGATGCCGTCGTAGTAGCCGGCGCGGCCGCCGATGCCGATGTCCTCGGCCATGGTGATCTGCACGTGGTCGACGTACGACCGGTTCCAGATCGGCTCGAAGAGGGTGTTGGCGAAGCGGAGCGCCAGGATGTTCTGGACGGTCTCCTTGCCCAGGTAGTGGTCGATCCGGAAGACCGCGTCGGGCGGGAAGACCTCGTGGACGACCTCGTTGAGGTCCTTCGCGGAGGCCAGGTCGTGGCCGAAGGGCTTCTCGATGACCGCACGGCGCCAGGAGCCGTTCTTCTGGTCGGCCAGGCCGTGCTTCTTCAGCTGCTGGACGACGAGCGGGAAGAACTTCGGCGGCACGGAGAGGTAGAAGGCGAAGTTGCCGCCCGTGCCCTGCGCCTTGTCCAGCTCCTCGATGGTGGTCTTCAGCTGGTCGAAGGCGTCGTCGTCGTCGAAGTCGCCCTGGACGAAGCGCATCCCCTGGATCAGCTGCTGCCACACCTCCTCGCGGAACGGGGTGCGGGCGTGCTGCTTGACGGCCTCGTAGACCTCCTGCGCGAAGTCCTCGTCCTGCCACTCGCGGCGGGCGAAGCCGATGAGCGAGAAGCCCGGCGGCAGCAGGCCGCGGTTGGCCAGGTCGTAGACGGCAGGCATCAGCTTCTTTCGGGACAAATCGCCCGTGACGCCGAAGATCACCAGACCCGACGGCCCCGCGATACGCGGGAGCCCGCGGTCTGGGGCGGCACCGAGCGGGGTTGGGGCGGGGGCTGCGCGCAAGGGGGTTTCTGCTCCCAATGTGCGCGGCGCTCA
>NZ_JBHWBS010000027.1:25668-37110 GCF_042735655.1 Streptomyces sp. NPDC059567
GCGCGCGAGCTCGCCGACAACATAGATATTTAGCGCCAAACACCCCGCCTCACCCCCAAACAACCCCCCCCCGCCCCCCCCCCCACCCACGCGGGAGCCGTCGGTCTGCGGCGTCACGGAGCGGGTTGGCTCCGTGGACTGCGCTCAAGGTGGTTACGCCTCCGAAGGTGCGAGGCGCTCAAGCTCCGCCTCGGTCGACTTGAGCAGGTCGTTCCAGGACGCCTCGAACTTCTCGACGCCCTCGTCCTCGAGCAGCTGCACCACGTCGTCGTACGAGATGCCGAGCTTCTCGACGGCGTCCAGTTCGGCGCGGGACTGCTCGTAGGTGCCACGCACGGTGTCACCGGAGACCTCGCCGTGGTCGGCGGTGGCCTCCAGGGTGGCCTCCGGCATCGTGTTGACCGTGCCGGGGGCGACCAGGTCCACGACGTACAGGGTGTCCTTGTACGCGGGGTCCTTCACGCCGGTCGAGGCCCACAGCGGACGCTGCTTGTTGGCCTGCGCCTTGTCGAGGGCGGCCCAGCGGTCCGAGGAGAAGACCTCCTCGAACGCCTCGTAGGCGAGACGGGCGTTGGCCAGGGCGGCCTTGCCCTTGAGGGCCTTGGCCTCGTCCGTGCCGATGGCGGTCAGGCGCTTGTCGATCTCCGAGTCCACCCGGGAGACGAAGAAGGACGCCACGGAGTGGATCTTGGAGAGGTCCAGGCCGCGCTCGCGGGCCTTCTCCAGACCGGCCAGGTAGGCGTCCATGACCGCGCGGTAGCGCTCCAGCGAGAAGATCAGCGTCACGTTGACGCTGATGCCGAGGCCGATGACCTCGGTGATCGCCGGCAGACCCGCCTTGGTGGCCGGGATCTTGATGAGGGTGTTGGGACGGTCCACCAGCCAGGCCAGCTGCTTGGCCTCGGCGATGGTCGCCGTCGTGTTGTGGGCCAGACGGGGGTCGACCTCGATGGAGACCCGGCCGTCCTGGCCGTCGGTCGCGTCGAAGACGGGGCGCAGGATGTCGGCGGCGTCCCTCACGTCCGCCGTCGTGATCATGCGGATGGCCTCGTCCACGGTGACCTTGCGGGCGGCGAGGTCGGCGAGCTGCTGGTCGTAACCGTGGCCCTCCGAGATCGCCTTCTGGAAGATGGACGGGTTGGTGGTGACACCGACCACGTGCTGCTGGTCGATCAGCTCGGCCAGGTTTCCGGACGTGATCCGCTGACGCGAGAGGTCGTCCAGCCAGATCGCGACGCCTTCGTCGGAGAGGCGCTTGAGAGCGTCTGTCATGAGAGGTTCTCCAAAAGTCGTGTCTAAGGGCGTCAGCGCGCGGCGGCGGCGAGAGATTCCCGCGCGGCCGCGGCGACGGCTTCCGGCGTGAAGCCGAACTCGCGGAAGAGGACCTTCGCGTCGGCCGAGGCGCCGAAGTGCTCCAGCGAGACGATCCGGCCGGCGTCGCCGACGTACTTGTGCCAGGTCAGACCGATACCGGCCTCGACCGCGACCCGAGCCTTGACCGACGGCGGCAGGACGGAGTCCTTGTACGCCTGGTCCTGCTCCTCGAACCACTCGACGGACGGCATCGAGACCACGCGGGTCGGGACACCGGCGGCCTGGAGCTGCTCGCGGGCCTCGACGGCCAGGTGCACCTCGGAGCCCGTGCCGATCAGCACGACCTGGGCGTCGCCGCCCTCGGCGTCGGCCAGAACGTAGCCACCCTTGGCGGCGTCCTCGTTCCAGTCGTACGTCGGCACACCCTGACGGGTCAGGGCGAGACCGTGCGGGGCGCCCTTCCCGAACTCGCGGGTGTGACGCTTGACGATCTCGCGCCAGGCGATGGAGGTCTCGTTGGCGTCCGCGGGGCGGACGACGTTCAGACCGGGGATCGCGCGCAGCGACGCCAGGTGCTCCACCGGCTGGTGGGTCGGACCGTCCTCGCCCAGACCGATCGAGTCGTGGGTCCAGACGTACGTCACCGGCAGGTGCATGAGGGCCGACAGGCGGACCGCGTTGCGCATGTAGTCGGAGAACACCAGGAAGGTGCCGCCGTAGACGCGGGTGTTGCCGTGCAGCGCGATGCCGTTCATCTCCGCGGCCATGGAGTGCTCGCGGATGCCGAAGTGGATCGTGCGGCCGTACTTGTCGGCCTCCGGCAGCGGGTTGCCCTCGGGCAGGAACGACGAGGTCTTGTCGATCGTCGTGTTGTTCGAGCCGGCGAGGTCGGCCGAGCCGCCCCACAGCTCGGGGATGACCGCGCCGAGCGACTGCAGGACCTTGCCGGACGCCGCGCGGGTGGCGATGCCCCCGCCCGCCTCGAACACCGGGAGCTTCGACTCCCAGCCCTCGGGCAGCTCGTTCGCCTGGATGCGGTCGAACTCCGCGGCCCGCTCCGGGTTGGCCGTACGCCACTCGGCGAGCGACTTCTCCCACGCGGCGCGAGCCTCGCGGCCACGGTCGCCCAGGGCGCGCGTGTGACCGATGACCTCGTCGGTGACCTCGAAGGTCTGCTCCGGGTCGAAGCCGAGGACACGCTTGGTGGCCGCGATCTCCTCGTCACCCAGCGCCGAGCCGTGCGCGGCCTCGGTGTTCTGGGCGTTCGGGGCGGGCCAGGCGATGATCGAGCGCATCGCGATGAACGACGGACGCTCGGTCTCGGCCTCGGCGGCCTTGATCGCCGCGAACAGGGCGGCCGGGTCGAGGTCGCCGTTGGCCTGCGGCTCGACACGCTGGACGTGCCAGCCGTAGGCCTCGTACCGCTTCATCGTGTCCTCGGACACGGCGGTCTCGGTGTCGCCCTCGATCGAGATGTGGTTGTCGTCCCACAGCAGGACCAGGTTGCCGAGCTTCTGGTGACCGGCCAGCGAGGACGCCTCGGCGGAGATGCCCTCCTGGAGGCAGCCGTCACCGGCGATCACGTAGATGTTGTGGTCGAACGGGGAGGTGCCGGGGGCCGCCTCCGGGTCGAACAGGCCGCGCTCGTAGCGGGCGGCCATCGCCATGCCCACGGCGTTGGCGACGCCCTGGCCAAGCGGGCCGGTCGTCGTCTCCACACCCGCGGTGTGCCCGTACTCCGGGTGACCCGGGGTCTTCGAGCCCCAGGTGCGGAATGCCTTCAGGTCGTCCAGCTCGAGCCCGAAGCCACCCAGGTACAGCTGGGTGTAGAGCGTGAGGGACGAGTGGCCGGCGGAGAGCACGAAACGGTCGCGCCCGACCCACTCGGGGTCGGCCGGGTCGTGGCGCATCACCTTCTGGAAGAGGGTGTACGCGGCGGGCGCCAGGCTCATGGCCGTACCGGGATGGCCGTTGCCGACCTTCTGTACGGCGTCCGCGGCCAGGACGCGGGCGGTGTCAACGGCCCGCTGGTCCGTTTCGGTCCACTCGAGGTCTGTGGTGGTCGGCTTAGTGCTCACCCTGAGTCAGGGCTCCTCTCCACATGTACTGGAAAGCCGGTGACTGAGGGTGTACCGGCGGTGTCGAGCCTACCCCCGACAACGCGCCCATCCTTTCGAGTGCGCGGGCCTCACATGAGCGGATACGGCAAGAGTGCCGGTCACTGTGTCACTTCGCCTCCCGAGCGGCGTCCGACCCTCGGGACAAGCCCCCTCAACACGACCCCACCCCCGCGAAGATCGGCGTATGGGCAACGTCTACAGTGGCGTGGTACGCGCAAGTCTTCACCCCGTCTTCATCCGGGGAGCTTGCTGGGATTTCTCTGTCAGGGGTGTGCGTGACGGCCGTCGAGTCCCGACCCGCAGGGGTCGTCTTGACTCCCAGCCCGGGGGGCCATCGGCCGTTCGGGGCCCGCGTCAAGGCATACGTGGCGCTGACGAAGCCGCGGATCATCGAGCTTCTGCTCATCACCACCGTTCCGGTGATGTTCCTCGCCGAGCAGGGTGTGCCGAACATGTGGCTGGTACTCGCCACTTGCTTCGGCGGCTACCTGTCGGCGGGCGGCGCGAACGCGCTGAACATGTACATCGACCGCGACATCGACGCCCTGATGGACCGCACCTCCCAGCGCCCGCTGGTCACCGGAGTGCTCACCCCGCGTGAGGGCCTGGTCTTCGGCCTCACCCTCGCCGTGGTCTCCACGCTCTGGTTCGGCCTCCTGGTCAACTGGCTCTCCGCCGCGCTCTCGCTCGGCGCGCTCCTCTTCTACGTCGTGGTCTACACGATGATCCTCAAGCGGCGGACCGCGCAGAACATCGTCTGGGGCGGCATCGCCGGCTGTCTGCCCGTGCTGATCGGCTGGTCGGCCGTCACCAACTCGATGTCCTGGGCCGCGATCATCCTCTTCATGGTCATCTTCTTCTGGACGCCGCCGCACTACTGGCCGCTGTCGATGAAGGTGAAGGACGACTACGCCCGCGCGGGCGTCCCCATGCTGCCGGTCCTCGCCTCCAACAAGGTCGTCGCCAAGCAGATCGTCGCGTACAGCTGGGTGATGGTCGCCGTCTCCCTGCTGCTGACCCCGCTCGGCTACACGGGCTGGTTCTACACCGCCGTGGCGCTGCTCACCGGCGGCTGGTGGCTCTGGGAGGCGCACGCGCTGCTCAACCGCGCGAAGAACGGCGCGACCGGCGCGAAGCTCAAGGAGATGCGCCTCTTCCACTGGTCGATCACCTATGTCTCGCTGCTCTTCGTGGCGGTCGCGGTCGACCCCTTCCTGAGGTAGTTCCTCGGATCTGATCAACGGCCGGGGTACGTGGGCAAGACCACGTACCCCGGCCGTCGCCAGTCGATCTACCTGTCAGTAGCATCTTTGGCATGGCAGACACCAAGCAGGCGGACACCAAGGCGGAGCGCAAGGCGGCCAAGCTCGCCAAGCAGATCCAGGCGTTCTCCAAGAAGCACGGCGGCGCCGAGGGGCAGCTCGCCTACATCGGTCAGATGGGCACCCGCATCGTCCTCGTCGGCGAGGACGGCGGCTGGGGCGACCTGGTGGCCCCGACGTTCCCCGTCGCCCAGCAGGCCGCGGAGAAGGCCGGGCTGACCCTCCACGACGAGTTCGACGGCGAGTTCGCCGCCAAGGTCGTGACCGGCCCGTACGAGTGGACCCGGATGGCCGGTATCCAGATCGGCGGCCCGTCGAACGGCTGAGGCAACAACCTCGGGTGGGGCTCACCCGTTAGGACGGGTGGAAGCACGTCCACGCAGGGAGCCCCCCGAATGATCGAGACCCCGAGCCTGGTGGACCAGTACTGCCACGGGGTGCTCCGCAAGGAGCTCGGCCTCGGCACCTTCGAGGCACACCTCGGCAGAACAGGCGGGCGGCCCGCGCCCGGCACCACCTTCTTCGACACCCAGACCGGCTTCGCGGTACGCCGCTGGTGCCCGCCGCTGCTCGGCCTGGAACCGCACTGCCCACCGGCCCGCTATCTCGCGCGCCGCCGGGAACTGGGCGTCCTGGAGTCCGGGCGCAGGCTGCTCCGGGCCTCCGGGATCTCCACCTACCTGGTGGACACGGGACTGCCCGGCGATCTGACGGGCCCCGCCGAGATCGCCTCCGCCGGGGCCGCCGACGCCCACGAGATCATCCGTCTGGAGCTGCTCGCCGAGCAGGTGGCCGACACCTCGGGGACGGTCGAAGGGCTCCTGGCCAACCTCGCGGAGGCCGTCCACGGCGCCGCCGCGACCGCCGTCGCATTCACCTCCGTGGCGGGGGTGTCCCGAGGGCTCGCCTACGCACCCGAACCACCGGGCCCCGGCGAGGTGCGCGGGGCAGCCGGCCGCTGGCTGGCCGGGCGCGCCGCCGGCGGCCGGCTCACCGACCCCGTTCTGCTGCGGCACCTCCTATGGATCGCCGTCGCCTCGGGGCGGCCGCTCCAGCTGCACGTGGGGACCGAGGACCCGGACGGACTGGCCGGCTTCGCCGCCTCCACCAGCGGGCTCGGGGTCGACCTGGTGCTCCTGCACGGCTACCCGTACCACCGGCAGACGGCCCAGCTGACCGCCGTCTTCCCGCATGTGTACGCCGACCTCGGCTCCGTCCTCGGCAGGACCGGGGCCCGTGCCGCGGCCGTCCTCGCCGAACTCCTGGAGCTGGCCCCCTTCGGCAAACTGCTCTTCTCCAGCGGCGCCCACGCCCTGCCCGAGCTGCACGTCGTCGCCGCCAGCGTCTTCCGCGGCGCGCTCGGCCGTGTGCTGGGCGAATGGGTGGGCGACGGCGCCTGGTCCCTCAAGGACGCGCAGCGCGTCGCCACGATGATCGCGGCGGGCAATGCGCAGCGGGTTTACAAGCTCATCTGAGCGCGTACCCGATTTCGGATATCGCGCGGATTCGTTCCGCGCCGCCCTACGCGGTGGCGAGCGCGGAGTCGGCCTGGGCCGGGATATCCGGGCCGGCCACGGGGCGCTCGCGCAGGCTCAGGGCGAGGCGCAGGACGGCGATCCACATCAGCGCGGAGCCGAGCATGTGCGCCCCGACCAGGAGCTCGGGGACCCCGGTGAAGTACTGGACGTACCCGATCCCGCCCTGCGCCAGCAGCACGATCAGCAGGTCGCGGGCGCGGGCCCGGGTGTCGTCGGGAGCGTCCACGACCCGCAGCACCAGCCACATGGCGAGCGCCAGCGCGCAGACGACCCACGCGGCGATGGCGTGGAGGTGGGCGGCGGCGGTCCAGTCCCACGGCATCCGCGGGACGTCGCTGCTGTCACCCGCGTGCTTGCCCGAGCCGGTCACCGCGGTGCCGAGGACGATCAGCAGCGCCGAGGCGGTGATGATGGCCCAGGACAGCTTGCGGACCGGTCCGGGGACGCGCGGCCGGGGTGTCGTGTCGCCCTCGCCGGCGCGCTGCCAGGTGATCACGGCGACGGTGAGGAGCGCGTTCGCGGCGATGAAGTGGCCGGCGACCGTCCACGGGTTCAGGCCCATCCACACGGTGATGCCGCCCAGGACCGCGTTGCTCGCGACGATCCAGAACTGCAGCCAGCCGAGCCGGGTCAGACCGCGGCGCCACGGCTTGGTGGACCGCGCGGCGATGATCGCCCAGCCGACCGCGGCCGACAGGACGTACGTCAGCATCCGGTTGCCGAACTCGATCGCCCCGCGGTAGCCCTGCTCGGGCGTCACGATGAGGCTGTCGTCCGTGCACTTGGGCCAGGTGTCGCAGCCGAGACCGGAACCGGTGAGCCGGACCGCACCTCCCGTGACGATGATGAGCACGCTCATCACGACGGCGGAGAGCGCGGCGCGCCGGAGCGTCCGGGGGGACGGGGTCCAGCGCCTGGCGATGGAGGCGAGGGGGGTCAGCACGGGCCCTATCGTAGGACGGGGCTTGTGCACGCTTTCACGAGGGGTGCGTTACGGGAGAAGTCACCCCGGAACGTCACGCCGTCGCTACTCCCAGCGGAAGAACCTCGCCGCCGCGCCGAGCCCGAGCACCGCCCACACGGCCAGGGTCAGCGCCTGGCCCCAGGGCATCGCGGCGCCGCCCTGCAGCACGTCCCGCAGCCCGTCCGAGAGCGCCGAGATCGGCAGCAGTTCCAGCACGGCGCGGGCCGCGTCCGGGAACTTGTCCAGGGGCACGATCACCCCGCCGCCGACCAGGAGCAGCAGGAAGACCAGGTTCGCGGCGGCCAGCGTCGCCTCCGCCCGCAGCGTGCCGGCCATCAGCAGGCCGAGGCCCGAGAAGGCGGCCGTGCCGAGGACGAGCAGCAGCAGGACGGAGAACGGGTCGCCCTGGGGCGACCAGCCGAGCCCCAGCGCGATCGCCGTCAGGAGCGCGACCTGGAGCACCTCGGTGACCAGGACGGAGAGCGTCTTGGCGGTCATCAGCGCCCAGCGGGGCAGCGGTGAGGCGCCGAGCCGCTTGAGCACCCCGTAGCGGCGCTCGAAGCCGGTCGCGATGGCCTGGCCGGTGAAGGCGGTGGACATCACGGCGAGCGCGAGGACGCCGGGGGCGAGGAAGTCGACTGCCTTGTCGGTCCCCGTGTCGACGATGTCGACGGTGGAGAAGAGCACGAGGAGCAGCGACGGGATGATCACCGTCAGGAGCAGCTGCTCGCCGTTGCGCAGCAGCATCTTCGTCTCCAGGACGGTCTGCGCCGCGATCATCCGGCCGACGGGGGCGGCTCCCGGCTTCGGGGCGTACGTCCCCGTACTCGTACCGCTGCTCATGCGCGCAGCTCCTTGCCCGTGAGCTCCAGAAAGACGTCTTCGAGGGTGTGGCGCTCCACCGAGATGCCGTCCGGCATCACGCCGTGCTGGGCGCACCAGCTGGTGACGGTGGCGAGCAGCTGCGGGCCCACCTCGCCGCTGATCCGGTACGCGCCGGGGGTGAGCTCCGCGGCCGCCGTGCCGTCCGGCAGGGCCTTGAGCAGCGAGCCGAGGTCGAGCCCGGGGCGGCCGGTGAAGCGCAGGGTGTTCTCGGCGCCGCCGCGGCACAGCTGCTCGGGGCTGCCCTGGGCGGCGACCCGGCCGCCGTCGATGATGGCGACGTCGTCCGCGAGCTCCTCGGCCTCGTTCATGAAGTGCGTGGTGAGCACGACGCCGGCGCCGTCGGCGCGCAGCTCGCGGACGAGGTCCCAGGTGGCGTGGCGGGCCTGCGGGTCGAGTCCGGCGGTCGGCTCGTCGAGGAAGACCAGCTCGGGGCGGCCGACGACGGCCATGGCGAGCGCGAGGCGCTGCTGCTGGCCGCCGGAGAGCCGGCGGTAGGTGGTCCGGCCGCAGGAGCCGAGCCCGAGGCGCTCGATCAGGGCGTCCACGTCCAGCGGGTGGGCGTGCAGCTTCGCCATGTGGCGGAGCATCTCGTCGGCGCGGGCGCCGGAGTAGACGCCACCCGACTGGAGCATCACGCCGATCCTGGGACGCAGGAGGCCCGCGTCGGCGATCGGGTCGAGGCCGAGGACGCGGACAGTGCCCGCGTCGGCCTTCCGGTAGCCCTCGCAGGTCTCGATCGTGGTGGTCTTCCCGGCCCCGTTGGGGCCGAGGACGGCGGTCACGGTGCCGGCCCGGACGTCGAGGTCGAGGCCGTCGACGGCGGTCTTCGTCCCGTACCGCTTGACCAGGCCGCGGACCTGGACGGCGGACTCGTTTCGCATGGCGGGAAGTCTAGAGAGGTCGCCGGAGTGGATCCGGCGCGGGGCCCGGATCCCGCTCGTATTCGTCCTACGAATGATCATTTCCGCAGGTCAGGTAAGCCTTACCTGAGTGATGCACGGCACCGTCGTCCGCTCGGACGGCGCTTGTCACTCTCGAAGGAATTACGCAACAATGGCGTTGTGAAAAACGTCGACGCGGCTCCTGTGGAGGAACTCGCGACCGGTGAGCGCTCTACGCGCAACCGGGTCGCGCGGTCCATCCTGGATCACGGACCGTCGACGGTCTCCGATCTCGCGCAACGCCTCCGCCTCACCCAGGCGGCCGTGCGCCGCCATCTCGACTCCCTCGTCGCCGACAATGTCGTCGAGGCCCGTGAGAAGCGCGTGTACGGAGCCCGCACCCGCGGCCGCCCCGCCAAGGTCTTCGCGCTGACCGACTGCGGCCGGGACGCCTTCGACCAGTCGTACGACTCGCTGGCCGTCGACGCCCTGCGCTGGATCGAGAAGAACGCCGGGGGAGAGGCCGCCGTGGCCGCCTTCGCCCGCGACCGCCTCGAGCACCAGGCAGAGGCGTACCGCGAGGCCGTCGAGTCGGCGGACCCCGACCAGCGCACCGAGGCGCTTGCCAGGGCGCTGAGCGCGGACGGGTACGCTGCCACTGCGCGGAACGCGCCGGTCGGCGAGCAGCTCTGCCAGCACCACTGCCCGGTCGCCCATGTCGCCGAGCAGTACCCCCAGCTGTGCGAGGCGGAGACGGAGATCTTCTCCCGCCTCTTGGGAACGCACGTCCAGCGTCTCGCCACCATCGCGCATGGTGACGGCGTCTGCACGACGTTCATCCCGCACAGCGCCCCACAGACCACCCCATCAGAAGCATCCGCAAGTACGGCCGGGAGGAACCCCGCATGACCACCGAGATCAGCCACCCCGAGCTCGAGGGCCTGGGTCGGTACGAGTACGGCTGGGCCGACTCCGACGCCGCCGGCGCCACCGCGAAGCGCGGTCTGAACGAGGACGTCGTCCGCGACATCTCCGCGAAGAAGAACGAGCCCGAGTGGATGCTGAAGCTGCGGCTCAAGGGTCTGCGCCTCTTCGACAAGAAGCCCATGCCGAGCTGGGGCTCCGACCTGTCGGGCATCGACTTCGACAACATCAAGTACTTCGTCCGGTCCACCGAGAAGCAGGCCGAGTCCTGGGAGGACCTGCCGGAGGACATCAAGAACACGTACGACAAGCTCGGCATCCCCGAGGCGGAGAAGCAGCGCCTCGTCGCCGGTGTCGCGGCCCAGTACGAGTCCGAGGTCGTCTACCACCAGATCCGTGAGGACCTGGAGGAGCAGGGCGTCGTCTTCGTCGACACCGACACCGCGCTGAAGGAGCACGAGGAGCTCTTCCGCGAGTACTTCGGCACGGTCATCCCGGTCGGCGACAACAAGTTCGCCTCGCTGAACACGGCCGTCTGGTCCGGCGGATCGTTCATCTACGTGCCGAAGGGCGTGCACGTCGAGATCCCGCTGCAGGCCTACTTCCGTATCAACACGGAGAACATGGGCCAGTTCGAGCGGACGCTGATCGTCGTCGACGAGGACGCCTACGTCCACTACGTCGAGGGCTGCACCGCCCCGATCTACTCCTCCGACTCGCTGCACTCCGCGGTCGTCGAGATCATCGTGAAGAAGGGCGGCCGCTGCCGCTACACGACGATCCAGAACTGGTCGAACAACGTCTACAACCTGGTCACCAAGCGCGCCGTGGCCTACGAGGGCGCGACCATGGAGTGGGTCGACGGCAACATCGGCTCCAAGGTCACCATGAAGTACCCGGCCGTCTACCTGATGGGCGAGCACGCCAAGGGCGAGACCCTGTCCATCGCCTTCGCGGGCGAGGGCCAGCACCAGGACGCCGGCGCCAAGATGGTCCACATGGCCCCGAACACCTCCTCCAACATCGTCTCCAAGTCGGTGGCGCGAGGCGGCGGCCGCACCTCCTACCGCGGTCTCATCGAGATCGGCGAGGGTGCTCCGGGCGCCAAGTCGAACGTGCTCTGCGACGCGCTGCTCGTCGACACGATCTCCCGCTCGGACACGTACCCCTACGTGGACGTCCGCGAGGACGACGTCTCCATGGGCCACGAGGCCACCGTCTCCAAGGTCTCCGAGGACCAGCTCTTCTACCTGATGAGCCGCGGTCTGACCGAGTTCGAGGCGATGGCGATGATCGTGCGCGGCTTCGTCGAGCCCATCGCCAAGGAGCTGCCGATGGAGTACGCCCTCGAGCTCAACCGGCTGATCGAGCTGCAGATGGAAGGCGCGGTGGGCTAAGGCGCCCCGCGGACCCGCCGGGGCCGGCCCCGCGGGCTCGGCCCCCGGCCCCCGGACCCCACGGCCCCCCTGCCCCGAAAAGCCACCACCCCGCGGG
>NZ_JBHWBS010000027.1:37120-77454 GCF_042735655.1 Streptomyces sp. NPDC059567
GGGCCCGGCGCGGGGCGCCCCGCGCCGGCTCCGCCCCCCCCCCGACGCCCCCCCCCCACACGGACCGGCAAACGACGACCCCCGGGCTCAGCCGCTGAGCCCCGCGAGCACGCCGCCGGGCGGCGCGGCCGCGGACGGTGCCCCAGGCGCCGCCGCCACCGGCCGCCCGGCACAGGCGGGCAAGCACGACGAGGCAGGAAGAGAGCAAGACGACAGCCATGGCTGAGGCTCAGAACATCCCGGCGGGCTCCACCACCGCCGGCTCGATCGCGGTGGCCGCCGAGTCCACCGTCGCCACGCGCATGAGCGCGCCCCCGTCCTTCGACGTCGCGGACTTCCCCGTCCCGCACGGTCGCGAGGAGGAGTGGCGGTTCACGCCGCTGGAGCGGCTGCGAGGTCTGCACGACGGCACCGCGGTCGCGTCCGGCGAGGGCGTCAAGGTCGAGATCGAGGCCCCCGAGGGCGTCACCGTGGAGACCGTCGGCCGTGACGACGCGCGGCTCGGCAAGGCCGGCATGCCCGTCGACCGCGTCGCCGCCCAGGCGTACACCTCCTTCGAGAAGGCCTCGGTCGTCACCGTCGCCAAGGAGGCCGTCCTCAGCGAGCCGATCCGGGTCACCGTGCACGGCGAGGGCGGCGTCGCCTTCGGCCACCAGGTGATCGAGCTCGGCGCGTTCGCCGAGGCCGTCGTGGTCATCGACCACACCGGCGACGCGGTGCTCGCCGCCAACGTCGAGTACCTCCTCGGCGACGGCGCCAAGCTCACCGTCGTCTCCGTCCAGGACTGGGACGAGAAGGCCGTCCACGTCGCCCAGCACAACGCGCTGGTCGGCCGTGACGCCTCCTTCAAGTCCGTCGTGGTCACCTTCGGCGGCGACGTCGTCCGCATCCACCCGCGCGTGCGGTACGCGGCCCCCGGCGGCGAGGCCGAGCTCTTCGGGCTCTACTTCACCGACGCCGGCCAGCACCAGGAGCACCGCCTCCTGGTCGACCACAACACGCCGCACTGCAAGTCCAACGTGGCCTACAAGGGCGCGCTGCAGGGTCAGGACGCCCACGCGGTCTGGATCGGTGACGTCCTCATCCAGGCCGCCGCCGAGGGCACCGACACGTACGAGCTCAACCGGAACCTGGTCCTGACGGACGGCGCCCGCGTCGACTCCGTGCCGAACCTGGAGATCGAGACCGGCGAGATCGCCGGCGCCGGTCACGCCTCGGCCACCGGTCGCTTCGACGACGAGCAGCTCTTCTACCTGATGTCCCGCGGCGTCCCGGAGACCGAGGCCCGCCGCCTCGTCGTCCGCGGCTTCTTCGCCGAGCTGGTCCAGCAGATCGGTCTGCCGGACGTCCAGGAGCGCCTCATCGCCAAGATCGAGGCCGAGCTGGAGGCGTCCGTCTGATGGCCTTCGTCCGAGTCTGCGCGCTGAGCGAGCTGGAGACCGACACCCCGAAGCGGGTCGAGGTCGACGGCACGCCGGTGTCGGTCGTGCACACCGAGGGCGAGGTGTTCGCGATCAACGACATCTGCTCGCACGCCAACGTCTCCCTCTCGGAGGGCGAGGTCGAGGACTGCTCCATCGAGTGCTGGCTGCACGGCTCCAGCTTCGACCTCCGCACCGGCAAGCCGTCCGGCCTTCCCGCGACGCGCCCCGTCCCCGTATACCCCGTAAAGATCGAAGGGGACGATGTGCTCGTCTCCGTCACCCAGGAGTCCTGAGTCACCCATGGCAACGCTTGAAATCCGCGACCTGCACGTCTCCGTCGAGGCCGAGAACGGCCCCCGTGAGATCCTCAAGGGCGTCGACCTGACCGTGAAGCAGGGCGAGACCCACGCCATCATGGGCCCCAACGGCTCCGGCAAGTCGACCCTGGCGTACTCCCTCGCCGGCCACCCGAAGTACACGATCACCGGTGGCACCGTGACCCTGGACGGCGAGGACGTCCTGGAGATGTCGGTCGACGAGCGCGCCCGCGCCGGTGTCTTCCTGGCCATGCAGTACCCGGTCGAGGTCCCCGGTGTCTCGGTCTCCAACTTCCTGCGCACCTCCGCCACCGCCGTCCGCGGCGAGGCCCCCAAGCTGCGTACCTGGGTGAAGGAGGTCAAGGAGGCCATGGAGAAGCTCCAGATGGACCCGGCCTTCGCCGAGCGCAACGTCAACGAGGGCTTCTCCGGCGGTGAGAAGAAGCGCCACGAGATCCTCCAGCTGGAGCTTCTGAAGCCGAAGATCGCGATCCTCGACGAGACCGACTCCGGCCTTGACGTCGACGCGCTCCGCATCGTCTCCGAGGGCGTCAACCGCGTCCGTGAGACCGGCGAGGTCGGCACCCTGCTGATCACTCACTACACGCGCATCCTGCGCTACATCAAGCCCGACTTCGTGCACGTGTTCGCGAACGGCCGCATCGCCGAGTCCGGCGGCGCCGAGCTCGCCGACCAGCTGGAGAACGAGGGCTACGACAAGTACGTGAAGGGTGGCGCATCCGCGTGACATCTGCCCATCAGGGGCTCTCCGGCCTCCTCGACACCGAGGCGATCCGCAAGGACTTCCCGCTCCTGGATCGCGTGGTCCACGACGGCAAGAAGATCGTGTACCTGGACTCCGCGGCGACCTCGCAGAAGCCGCGCCAGGTGCTCGACGCGCTCAACACCTATTACGAGCGCCACAACGCCAATGTCCACCGCGGCGTCTACACGGTCGCCGAGGAGGCGACGGCGCTGTACGAGGGCGCCCGTGACAAGGTCGCGGCGTTCATCAACGCGCCGAGCCGCGACGAGGTGATCTTCACCAAGAACGCCTCCGAGTCGCTCAACCTCGTGGCCAACATGCTGGGCTGGGCCGACGAGCCCTACCGCGTGGACCACGAGACCGAGATCGCCATCACGGAGATGGAGCACCACTCCAACATCGTGCCGTGGCAGCTGCTCTCGCAGCGCACCGGCGCGAAGCTGAAGTGGTTCGGCCTCACCGACGACGGTCGTCTCGACCTCTCGAACATCGAAGAGGTCATCACCGAGAAGACCAAGATCGTCTCGTTCACGCTGGTCTCGAACCTGCTGGGCACGATCAACCCGGTCGAGACGATCATCCGGCGTGCGCAGGAGGTCGGTGCGCTGGTCTGCATCGACGCCTCGCAGGCGGCCCCGCACATGGTGCTCGACGTGCAGGCGCTGCAGGCCGACTTCGTGGCCTTCACCGGCCACAAGATGGTCGGCCCGACCGGCATCGGTGTGCTGTGGGGACGGCAGGAGCTGCTGGAAGACCTGCCTCCGTTCCTCGGCGGCGGCGAGATGATCGAGACCGTCTCGATGCACTCGTCGACGTACGCGCCGGCTCCGCACAAGTTCGAGGCGGGTACGCCCCCGATCGCCCAGGCCGTCGGCCTCGGCGCGGCCGTGGACTACCTGTCGGCGATCGGCATGGAGAACATCGCGCGCCACGAGCACGCGATCACCGAGTACGCCGTCCGTCGCCTCCAGGAGGTTCCGGACCTGCGGATCATCGGCCCCACCACGGCCGAGGACCGCGGCGCGGCGATCTCCTTCGTGCTCGGCGACATCCACCCGCACGACGTGGGCCAGGTTCTCGACGAGCAGGGCATCGCGGTCCGGGTCGGCCACCACTGCGCGCGGCCGGTCTGCCTGCGGTACGGAATTCCTGCGACCACGCGGGCGTCGTTCTATCTGTACTCCACCCCGGCCGAGGTCGACGCCCTGGTCGAGGGTCTGGAGCACGTACGGAACTTCTTCGGCTAGGGGATCTCGTGAAGCTCGATTCGATGTACCAGGACGTCATCCTGGACCATTACAAGCACCCGCACGGGCGCGGTCTTCGGGACGGCGACGCCGAGGTGCACCACGTGAACCCGACGTGCGGCGACGAGATCACGCTCCGGGTGAAGTACGACGGCTCGCGCATCGAGGACGTCAGTTACGAGGGTCAGGGCTGCTCGATCAGCCAGGCTTCGGCCTCGGTCCTGAACGAGCTGCTCGTCGGCAAGGAGCTGGCCGAGGCGCAGAAGATCCAGGGCACGTTCCTGGAGCTGATGCAGTCCAAGGGCCAGATCGAGCCGGACGACGCGATGGAGGAGATCCTGGAGGACGCGGTCGCGTTCGCGGGTGTCTCCAAGTACCCGGCCCGGGTGAAGTGCGCGCTGCTCAGCTGGATGGCGTGGAAGGACGCGACGGCCCAGGCTCTGGGTGACGCGGAGAGGAAGTCGGCATGACCGAGAACGCCGAGGCCACGATGAAGCCGGCCTCCGAAGAAGAGATCCGCGAGGCGCTGTACGACGTCGTCGACCCCGAGCTGGGCATCGACGTGGTCAACCTCGGCCTGATCTACGGCATCCACATCGACGACACCAATGTCGTCACGCTGGACATGACCCTGACGTCGGCGGCCTGTCCGCTGACCGATGTGATCGAGGACCAGGCGAAGGCCGCCACCGACGGCATCGCCAGCGAGCTGAAGATCAACTGGGTCTGGATGCCGCCGTGGGGTCCGGACAAGATCACGGACGACGGTCGCGAGCAGCTGCGCGCGCTCGGTTTCAACGTCTGACCGTTTCGCACCTTCGAACGGCCATGCTTTCCAGGCAGACTGGCGGGCATGGCCGTTCGCATGTATCAACTCGCCGTCGACGCCCACGACCTGCCCGCTCAGGCGCGCTTCTGGTCGCGGGTGCTGGACTGGAAGATCCTCTTCGAGGCCGAGGGCGAGATCGTCATCGGTGCCGACGCCTCCGCCCTGCCGGGGATGTGCTTCCTCCCCGTCCCCGAGTCCAAGACCGTCAAGAACCGGCTGCACATCGACCTGACGCCCGACGACCAGGACGCCGAGGTCGAGAGGATCCTCGCCCTCGGGGCCCGGCGGATCGACGTCGGTCAGGGCGAGGACGCGACCTGGGTCGTCCTCGCCGATCCCGAGGGGAACGAGTTCTGCGTGCTGCGCCCGAAGCGGTCCCTCATCGACTGAACGGGGGCGGCTCGGCCGCAGCCTCGAGGAGGGCGGGGGCGAGGTTCTCCTTGCGGATGCGCTGGTCGACGTAGACGAGAGCGGTGACCAGGGGCGGGAAGACCGAGCAGACGGCCTGCGCCACCATCGAGCCGAGGACGACGAACACCAGGACCGGTGCGAGGGCCAGCAGCAGTTCGCTCGCGGAGTCCGCGTCGGACGGTTCCATGAACGAGCCGGGGAGCTGGATCAGCAGGCTGAAGACCTGCTGCATCAGCCAGTTCACCATCGCGGCCATGACGCCCGCGACCAGCAGCGTGCCGAAGATCCGCCACCACGAGCCGCTGACCAGCGCGCTGGAGCGGCGCATCGCCGCCGCCGCTCCCTGCCCCTCGAAGACGGCGGCCGAGGGGGCGAGGCTGAGCTTCACCCAGATCCAGGTGGCCAGCGGCATGGCGGCCAGGGCGACGAGCAGGGCGACGACGGCCAGGCCGGGCGACATCTCGGCCGAGCCCGACCCGGTGCTCGCGTTCGACAGGGCCGAGAAGAGGGCCACCATGAAGCCGATCATGGCCAGCGCGAAGAGGACGATGGGGGCCATCATGATCAGCGTGGTCAGGAAGACCGTGGCCACCACCGCGGGCATCCGTGACCAGGCACGGCGCCAGACCGCGCCGAAGGTCGTCCGACGGCCGAGGACCGCCTCCTGGACGACCGCCGGGCACGCCGCGTAGACGACGGCGCTCGCGACCAGCATCCCGACCATGGCGATCAGCCACACACAGCCGAAGGCGATGAGCAGCGGCCGGCCGTCCTCCCAGCTGGGGTCCTGTCCGCTCGGCAGATCGAAGACCCCGGGCAGATGGTCGGAGACCAGGGCGTACGCGATGCCGAGGGCCGTGGCGAGCAGCAGCAGCGCCCCGCCGTACGCGGCCGCGGCGACGCCGAACAGCTGCTTCCAGTAGCGGCCGATGGTGGTGAACGCGCCGGTCAGGAGCTGGCTGAGCCCCAGCGGCGCGAGGGGTATCACGCCGGGCTGCGGCGGGGGTGGCGGGGGAGCGTAGCCGTAGCCGTACGGCCCCGAGGCATATGTCATGCGCACACCGTAGCCGGAGGCGTTGTGTACGCCCGTACATATCGTTGTGTACGCTTGTACGCATGGGATACGGACTGCTGGCGGGAGCCATCACCGCGGAGATCGTCGCCACGGTCTCCATGAAGTACAGCGAGGGTTTCTCGAAGACCTGGCCGTCGATCGTCACGGCCACGGGCTATGTGATCGCCTTCGCGTTGCTCGCGCAGGCGCTCAAGACCCTCCAGGTCGGCACGGCGTACGCGATCTGGTCGGGCGTGGGCACCGCGGCGGTCGCCGTCATCGGCATCCTCTTCATGAACGAGACGTTCAGCGTCGCCAAGGTCGCCGGGGTGCTCCTGATCATCGCGGGGGTCCTCGTGCTCAACATGGGCGGAGCCCACTGATGGCCCGCCCCCGCCGCCACGACCCCGAGCGGCGGCAGCGGATCGTCGACGCCGCGCTGCGCGTGGTCGGCGCCCGGGGTATCGAGGGGCTGAGCCACCGGACGGTCGCCGCGGAGGCCGACGTCCCGCTCGGCTCCACGACGTACCACTTCGCCTCCCTCGACGAACTGCTCGTCGCCGCGCTCCGCCAGGCCAACGAGGGGTTCGGGCGGGAACTGCGCGAGAGCGGCGCGCTCGCCGACCCCGAGACCGACCTCGCGGGCGAGCTCGCCCGGCACATGGGGCAGTGGATCGCCGGCGAGCGGACCGGGGTGGAGCTGGAGTACGAGCTCTACCTCGCCGCCCTGCGCCGCCCCGCGCTGCGGCCGGTCGCGGCGGAGTGGACGGACGCCGTCGCCGAGGCCCTCTCCCGGCGCACGGACCCGGTCACCGCCCGAGCCCTGGTCGCCCTCATGGACGGCATCTGCCTCCAGGTCCTGCTGACCGGCATGCAATACGACGAGGAGTACGCCCGCGAGATGCTGTCGCGCGTCCTCGCGGTACGACCCGTACAGGGCGCCGCGCTCGGTGGCGCGGTCGAGGGAGCCGGCTAGCGGCGAGGCCCGGGGGTGCCGGACGGTCTCCGACCGGGCCGGTCGATCCGACGAGGGCCGTGGCGCGGGGGTTGGCGGATTCGCCAGGCGGCTCGACCGACACCTGAGACCGGTTGGCCCGGGCGGGGCCCCGACCGTTAGGTTTTCCGCATGACCACTGCTCCTCGCACCACCGGCGCCGTCGCCGCCGGCCTCGCCACCATCGCCGGTGACGGCACCGTTCTCGACACCTGGTTCCCCGCCCCCGAGCTGACCGACGCGCCCGGGCCCGCCGGAACCGAGCGGCTCACCCCCGACGCCGCCGTCAACGCCCTCGGTGAGGGCGCGGCCAAGGCCCTCGGCGTGGACGCCCGTCGTGGCGTCGAGGTGGTCGCCGTCCGCACCGTCATCTCCTCGCTCGACGACAAGCCGCTCGACGCCCACGACGCGTACCTGCGCCTGCACCTGCTGAGCCACCGGCTGGTCAAGCCGCACGGCCAGAGCCTCGACGGTGTCTTCGGCCTGCTGGCCAACGTCGCCTGGACCTCGCTCGGCCCGGTGGCCGTCGACGACATCGAGAAGGTGCGCCTCAACGCGCGCGCCGAGGGCCTGCACCTCCAGGTGACCTCGATCGACAAGTTCCCGCGGATGACCGACTACGTCGTCCCCGCCGGCGTCCGCATCGCCGACGCCGACCGCGTGCGGCTCGGCGCGCACCTCGCCGCCGGTACGACCGTCATGCACGAGGGCTTCGTCAACTTCAACGCCGGCACGCTGGGCACCTCGATGGTCGAGGGCCGCATCTCCGCCGGTGTCGTCGTCGGCGACGGCTCCGACATCGGCGGCGGCGCCTCCACCATGGGCACCCTCTCCGGCGGCGGCAACGTCATCATCTCCATCGGCGAGCGCTGCCTGATCGGCGCCGAGGCGGGCGTCGGCATCGCGCTGGGCGACGAGTGCGTCGTCGAGGCCGGTCTGTACGTCACCGCCGGTACGCGCGTCACGATGCCCGACGGCGAGATCGTCAAGGCCCGCGACCTCTCCGGGGGCGACAACATCCTCTTCCGCCGCAACTCGGTGACCGGAGCCGTCGAGGCCCGCCCGAACAACGCGG
Source organism: Streptomyces sp. NPDC059567 (assembly GCF_042735655.1). Classification (NCBI taxonomy): domain Bacteria; kingdom Bacillati; phylum Actinomycetota; class Actinomycetes; order Kitasatosporales; family Streptomycetaceae; genus Streptomyces; species Streptomyces sp. NPDC059567. Next base: position 45,238 of record NZ_JBHWBS010000027.1, read on the forward strand.
TGTGGGGCGGGCTCAACGAGATCCTGCACAGCCACAACTGAGCCGTGACCTGCTCGTGTGACGCTGCGTTATCGGTACGACGTTGAGCCACACGAGCAGACAAGGCGAGGAGTCGACATGAGGACGAGGCCCACCATCGTCGGAGCGCTGACCGTGGCGGCGGTGCTCCTTCCGGCCGCGGCCGCCTCCGCGAACGAGACGCACACCCGGACCCACAACGGTCCGTACGTCTCGAACGGGCCCAGCCTCACTCTCCACACCGGTCAGATCGACGACCCGCTGGAGGACGTCCTGGAGCACGCGGCGCTCTTCGGCACCACCTACGTGTTCGACTGAGCCAGATCCTCGTACGCCGTCCGCAGCCCGTCGACCGTCTCCAGGTCGGCGGGCTGCAGCGGTTCCCGGACGAAGTCGCCGAGGAGCGCCTTCGCGGTCACCGTGCCCGGCAGACCGGAGGCCATCATCAGCTCGGAGAGCGGCATGGTCAGCGCGTTGAGCCGGGCCGCCCCGGCGGTGTCCCCCGCGTCGAAGGCGTCGAGGACGGCCCGCATCTGACGCGGCGCCACGTTGGCCACCGTGCTGACGAACCCGGCGCCGCCCACCGCGTACAGCGGGAGGTTCATCTCCTCGCAGCCGGAGTAGTACGCCAGCGAGGTGCGGGCGATCACCTTGGTGGAGCCGAGCAGGTCGTAGGCGCAGTCCTTGACCGCGACGATCCTCGGGTGGGCGGCGAGCCGCAGCATCGTCTCCGGCTCGATCCGGGTGCCCGTGCGGCCGGGGATGTCGTACAGCATCACCGGCAGACCGGTCGCGTCCGCGACCTTGCGGAAGTGCGCCTCGACGGCGTCCTGCGGCGGCCTGCTGTAGTAGGGGGTGACGACCAGGAGCCCGTCCGCACCCGCCTTCTCGGCCTGGCGTGCCAGCTCGGCCGTGTGCCGGGTGTCGGAGGTGCCGACGCCCGCGAGGACCGAGGGGCCGGGGCCGACGGCCTCGCGTACGGCCTCGATCAGGGCCGCCTTCTCGGCGTCCGTGGTGGTCGGTGACTCACCGGTGGTGCCGTTGAGGACGAGCCCGTCGCAGCCCTCGGACACCAGATGGGCAGCATGCTCGCGGGCCACGTCGAGATCCAGCTCGCCGGAGGCGGTGAAGGGCGTGATCATCGCGCAGAGGGCCCGGCCGAAGGGGCGTTCAGTGCTCATCGAGAAAGTCTGCGGGGCGCGATACTGAAGGTCCACTTAGTTCTTCTTGGGGTGAGGGGTAAGCATCCCTGAAGAATGGGTGTTCTGGCATGATCTCCCTGCGCGACAGGAGGACATGGAGAGAGCCGGCGTCCGCCCCGGCGGCAGCTCCATCCCGTACGCGGTCTCCAAGGCGGCCGTCAACCACATGACGAAGCTGCTGGCCAAGACCCTCGGCCCGGAGGTCCGGGTCAACGCGGTCGCGCCGGGCTTCATCGACACCCCTTGGTTCGACGGGGTCGAGGGCGCGGACGAGGCCAAGGCCCATGTGGCGGGGGCGGTACCGCTCCGCCGGGTGGGACGGCCCGAGGACATCGCCGGCGCCGTCTTCGACCTCACCCATGCCTCGTACATCACCGGCGAGGTCCTGCTCGTCGACGGCGGAGGGCACCTGCTCGGCTAGAGCGCGAGCTTGAAGCCGTCGTGGCTGCATGCGAAGCCCAGCGAGGCGTAGAAGCGGTGGGCCTCGGTCCGCTCCTTGTTGCTGGTCAGCTGGACGAGTGCGCAGCCGCGTGCGCGCGCACGCTCCACCGCCCGCACCATCAACTCCCGGCCGAGCCCACCGCCACGCCGGTCCGCCCGGATCCGCACGGCCTCGATCAGGGCCCGCTCGGCCCCGCCCTTGCCGAGACCGGGGATGTACGTCGCCTGCAGACACCCCACGACCAGATCCCCGTCGACGAGCACCAGCATCTCGTTGCGCGGATCGTCCGCGATGTCCGCGAAGGCCCGCTCGTACGCCGGTGTGACGACGACCGAGCCGGGGTCGACGACCTTCTCCTCGTCGGCGAGGAGCGCGAGGACGGCGGGCAGTTCGGGGCGGGTGGCGGGGTGAAGGATCACGCGGCGGAGTCTCCCACGGGCCACGGGGCCGCTGCCGACGCGGGGTGCCGACCACGACGGCACACGCCCGCGCCGGGTCTCGGCGCGGGCGTGCGGCGTGCGGTGCTACGGGCGGAAGCGCAGCACCTGCGGGTCGTGGTCGCTGTTCTGGTCCGCGAACTCCGCGTTGATGTGGACGCTGTCGTACTCGAAGTGACGGATCCCCGGGCTGGTCAGGATCTGGTCGAGAACCTGGCTGTTGCCCTGGAAGACGTACGAGTAGCGCTCGCTGCGCGGCAGCGACTTCACGGCCGGGTAGAGCGCCCCGCCGTCCGTCAGCGCCTTCGTCGTCTCCGAGAACTCGAAGTCGTTGATGTCGCCGAGGACGACGACATCGGCGTTCTTCTCGATGGCGAGGACGTCCTTGACGAAGGCGTTGACGGCCTGCGCCTGGAGGAGCCGCTTGGCTTCGGAGGAACGGTTCGGCGGCTGGCGGTGCGCGACCAGCGACTCGTCACCGCCCTTGGAGCCGAAGTGGTTGGCGATCACGAAGACCGTGCGGCCACGGAAGGTGAACTCGCCCGCCAGCGGCTTGCGGCTGTTCTCCCAGGCGGTGTTCGCCGGGTCGATCCGGCCGGGGGAGAGGGTCAGCTCGGCGCGGCCCTTCGCGGCGGCGACCACGTCCGTCGCGGTCGCCGCGTCGCCGCCCGCGCGGTCGGTGAAGGAGACCCGCTCCGGGTTGAAGAGGAAGGCCTGGCGGATGTTGCCGCCGGGCTCGCCGCCGTCCTTGTTGTTCTCCGGGTCGACCGAGCGCCACTCGTACGCAGGACCGCCCGCGGCCACGATCGCGTCCGTGAACTTCTTCAGCGTCTGGTCGGCCGCGACCGTGCCGTCGTTCTTGGCGCCGTTGTTGTCCTGGATCTCCTCCAGGGCCAGGATGTCGGGCGAGGCGAGGTTGTCCACCACGGCCGCGGCCAGCGCGTCGAACTTCTCCTGCGGGTCGGACGGGTCGAGGTTCTCGACGTTGTACGTCGCGACCGCCAGCTCGTTCCTGTGCTGCTTGTCCGTGGTCTCGCGCTCCAGGCCGCGGTCGACGACCGTGCCCAGGGTGCGCGCGGTCAGCGTGTAGCCGCCGAACTGGTTGAAGTCCAGCGGACCCTCGGTCGTGCCGGAGAGCACGTCGCCGACGTTCGCCTTGGGGAAGGGCTGCTGGGCGATCGGCGTCAGCGACTGGATCTGGAGCCGGCCGGTGTTCTGCGAGGTGTACGAGCCGTAGACCGTGCCGCCGCGCCAGTTGCGGTTCTCCCAGGGCTTCACCGTGACCCACAGCTCGGAGTACGGGTCGGTGGCGCCCACCACGCGCGAGGAGCCGACGCGGACGTTGGTGCCCTCCAGGGACTCGTAGTAGTCCAGGGCGTACCGCTTCGGCTCCAGGGTCAGGCCGTTGATGGAGCCGCCGGCCGCCGGGTCGCCCTCGGGGGCGTACGCGGAGGGCACGGACCAGGCCGAGATCGTCACGGGGGCCGGGACCGGGTTGCCGGAGGAGACCACGGTGACGGTGGGCTTGGAGAGCTGCGTCAGCGACTGGTTGCCGGAGTTCAGGCCGCCGGGGACGTACTCGCCGACCGTACCGTTCACGCTGACCGCGTCGCCGACGGCGACGGTCGGGACGGAGCTCGTGAAGACGAAGAGGCCCTCGCTGGTGGCCGGGTTGTCGTCGGCCTGCGGGTCCTGGATCCAGAAACCGCGCGAACCGTAGGTCCGGACGCCGGTCACGATGCCCGTGACGCCGGTGACCTGCTGGCCGACGAGGGGCGAGACCCGGGTGGTGCCCTGGATGTCGTGGACGCGGACGGCGGCTGTGTCCGCCGTGGTCTCCGCCGAGGCGGAGGAGCCCGCGAGGAGTCCGGCCGCGAGCGCGGCCGTTACGACGGCGGCCACAGCCGCGGATCTCGGTATGGAGGAAGGCATCAAGGAGCTCCGGAGACGCTTGGAGAAACGGTCGATGTATCTACGCGCGTCAATCTCTTGGCTGAGCGGTGGACTTGTCAAGGGTCGACGGGTGTACGAAGGCTGACGGCTCCGTGAACCGGCGGTCCACCCGGGAAATGCGTCTACCCTGAAGGCCGTTCGCCAGCACCGTCGACCCCGACGCGCCCTTCGAGGAGAAGACCCCAGATGGCACCGGACCGTCCCACCCTGCCCCCCGTTCAGCTGCACTCGGACGCGGAGCTGGCACGGGCCGCCCTGGCCGCCCCCCTCCTGGCCCGGGCGGCGCGCCTCGCCCGCTGGGCTGGCCCGCAGACCCTGGTCGGCGCGGGAGGGGAACTCGTCGACGAACAACTTCCCGCCGCCGCCGAGGTGTTGGGGCTCGCAGCGGACGAGGACGGCGCCGCGTACGCGAGCGAGGCGTGGCGGCTGGCCGTCGACACGGGACTCGTGGACGTCGAGGACGGCGACGACGACACCCCCGGCGCCGTGAGCACCGGAGCGAACCTCGCCGTCCTCACCGGCGGTGCGCCGCTCGACATCCTCGGGATCTGGCTCGACGGACTGGACGTGGTGTTCGCCGACGCGACCGCGCCCGTGCTCGACGACCTGGCCGAGGTCATCGGCGAGGACGGCGAGATCGACTTCGAGCTCCTCGACTGGAACCCAGAGGAGGAGGCCGAGTTCCTGGAGGGCGTGCTCGGCAACCTGTACCTGCTGACGGTCGGCGAGGGCGGACCGGGCGACAGCGCGGTGCCGCTGCCGGCGCTCGCCGCGTCGATGATCGTCCCGGAGGACATGGGCGAGCCCACCGACGACGTACTGGAGCAGGTCTCCGAGGCGATGATGCGCCTCGACGACCAGTTCCGTCTCCTTGAGCCGATCGGGCTCGTCGAGTACCAGCCCGTCGACGAGGCGTTGATGGCCGAGGAGGGCGAGGAGCCCGCCCCGCAGATCGACGAGGTCGACGACGAGGACGTCACCCGGTACGGGATGGTCAAGCTGACCCCGCTGGGGCTCTACGGCGTACGGGCCCGGATGCTGGAGGCGGGCGTGGACGCGCCGGCCGTCGGTGATCTGGCCGACAAGGGTGCGGACGTGCTCCTCGACGGACTGGCGATCTACCCCGAGGCGGCGGCGCGCGCGGAGACGGTGGGCTGGCTGGCGGGCCGGGACGAGGTGACCGCCGCGCGCGAGCTGCTCGGCGCGGCGCGCGGCGTGGACGCCGGCTCGCCACTGCGCCGCCTTCACTGCCAGCAGGCGCTCTCGCTGGTGGGCGTGGCGGCGGAGCCCGCGGTACGGGAGGTGCTGGACGACGCGGAGTTGGGCGGGCTCGCCCGGGTCTGGCTGGCGGAGCGCGGCGCGGCGGACATCCCGGCGCCGCCGGAGTCGATGATCTTCTGGCTGGCGATCGACACGATCGCGGCGCAGCTGGACGCGGACGGCGACCTGGAGGAGCTCCGGGACCTGATCGAGGGCCTGACGGGCCGGCACAGCGGCTTCTTCGACGCGGCGTGGCGGGTCGAGCACCCGGCGACGGCCGAGGTCCTGGAGGCGATGGGCCGCCTGCACCGCGACAAGACCACGGCGAAGGAGGCCCGCAAGGCGGCGTTCAAGGCGAGGTCGCGGGCCGGAAGCTGACCTGCGGGAGCGCGGTCCGGCACCCGGGGCGTCGACTAGGCCCCCCGGGCGAGGTCCGGGGTCTTCCCCGGCCCCGCCCCGCGGCGTTCAAGGCAAAGTCGCGGGCTGGAAGGTGACCCGCGGGAGCGCGGCCCGGCGCCCGGGGCGTCGGCTAGGCCCCCCGGGCGCGGTCCGGGGTCTTCGGAACCCTGACGGGTCGGGGCCCGGCGCACAGGAGCGTCGGTCTGCCCCGCTGCCCGGCGGTCTCATGTACGCAGGTACGACGCGCCGTTGAGGTCCAGGATCGTGCCCGAGGACCATTCGGCCTCCGGGGAGGCGAGCCAGAGGACCGCCTTCGCGATCTCCTCGGGGGTGGCCACGCGCTGGAACGGGCTCTGGGCGCGGATCGCGTCGCCCTCGGGGCCCGTGAGGCGCGGAGCCACGCGTTCGGTGGCGAAGAAGCCCGGGGCGACGGAGGCCACCCCGATGCCGTGCGGCGCCAGGGAGACCGCCAGGGACTGGCCCAGCGCGTGGACGGCGGCCTTGGTCGCCCCGTAGGCCGGGTGGTCCGGCTCGCCGCGGAACGCACCGCGCGAGCCGATGTTGACGATCCTTCCGCCCCCGCCCTGCTCGATCATCCGCCGTGCCGCCAGATGGCTCAGATTCGCGGTGGCGAGCAGGTTCACGGCCACGTGCCGCTGCCACACGTCGACCCACTCCTCGTACGGCGTCTCCGCGAGCGGGTGGCGGATGTTCACCGCCGCGTTGTTCACCAGCACGTCGATCCCGCCCAGCGCGTCCGCCGCCGCGTCCGCCACGGCCGCCGCGCCGGCCGGATCCGCGAGGTCACCGCCGGTCAGGACATGGCCGGAGCCGGCCAGGGAATCCAGGGTCTCGCGGGCCTCGTCGGCCCGGGAGCCGTAATGGACCGCGACCCGGTCGCCGTTGGCGGCGAACGCCTGGGCGACCGCGCGGCCGAGTCCCCGGGAGGCACCGCTGACGAGGACACGCCGTCCGGTGGTCGGCAGGTTCATGGAAGACCGCCTCTCTGTTCAACTCTCGTTTATACGCGGGCGAGAACGTGTGCCCCGACACCGGGTGACCGCAGGGAGACGAATCGCCATGCCGCTCGACCGCAGAGAGTTCGCCAAGAAGTCCGCCGCCACCGGCGCCGGGCTCGTCCTGACCGGCGCCGTCGGCGCGCTGGCCACCGCACCCGAGGCGCTGGCGGCCTCGGAGGAGCTGGAGACGTGGGGCCACGGGCACCGCCTCGGATACGGCCCCCTCGTCGAGGACCCCGCCGGCATCCTGGCCCTGCCCGCCGGGTTCTCGTACCGCGTCATCACCCACAGCGGGCGCACCAAGCTGGAGTCCGGCGAGTTCACACCGGAGAAGCACGACGGCACCGCCACGTTCGCCGGCCCCCGCGGCACCACGCTCCTGGTGAACAACCACGAGCTCAAGGGCCCCCGCTCCAAATGGGACCACCCCGTCCCGCTCACCGAGGGCCTCGTCTACGACCCCGCCGCGGCCGGCGGCTGCACGGTCGTCGAGATCCACCGCGACGGCACCGTCGCCGAGTGGGTCGGCATCGCCGGCACCTCCACCAACTGCGCGGGCGGCCGCACCTCCTGGGGCACCTGGCTCACCTGCGAGGAGAACTCCGACCTCGCCGGCGAGAACGGCATGACCAAGGACCACGGCTACGTCTTCGAGGTCGACCCGCGCGACCGCCGCGCCAACCGCGACCCCAAGCCCATCAAGGCGTTCGGCCGCTACGACCACGAGGCCGTCGTCATCGACCCCAAGCGCGGCCACGCCTACCTCACCGAGGACGCCTCCAAGCCCAACGGCCTCTTCTTCCGCTGGGTGCCGCCGCACGGCTTCCAGCACGGCCGGGGCAAGCTCCGCACCCTCTCCGACGACGCCGGCGTCCTCCAGGCGCCCCGCTGCATCGACTCGGGCGGCCGGTTCGTCGACGACCTCTCCCGCGCCACCCGGATCGGCACGGTCTACGGCGTCGACTGGCTGGACGTCCCCGATCGCGACGGCCGCGAGGTCGAGGTCCGCGAGCAGTTCGGCCCCGACGAGGTCACCCGCGCCCGCAAGCTGGAGGGCATGTGGTGGGCCGACGGGGGCGCCTACATCGTTTCCTCCTACGCCCGCGAGGAGAGCCCCGGCGCCCCGCACGACGGCCAGGTCTGGTTCTACGACCCCAAGCGCCGCACCCTCACCCTCCAGGTCCTCCTCGGCGTCAACGCCGACCCGGACAAGGACGGTGCCTACGACGGTCCCGACAACATCACGGTCTCCCCGTACGGCGGCCTGGTCATCGCCGAGGACGGCGAGGGCGTCCAGCACCTCTTCGGCGCGACCGAGCGCGGTCGTACGTACCCCATCGCGCGCAACGACCTGAACGACAGCGAGTTCACCGGCGTCGTCTTCTCGCCCGACGGCGACACCCTCTACGCCAACATCCAGGAGCCGGGCATCATGGTCGCCATCACCGGCCCGTGGCGCCGCCAGCCCCGCCGCTGACCGCGACGCGTACGAGGAAGGGCCCGCCGGACGACCGGCGGGCCCTTTCCACGCATGGTGCTCCGTGGGCGGCTCAGAGGGCCTGGGCGGCCGGCTTCACCATGCCGCGGACCGTCCGTGACTTCACGAAGTCGCCCATCGCTGTCATCTCCCACTCACCGGTGAACTGCTTGATGAGCTTGGCCATCATCACGCCGGTCTGCGGCTCGGCGGTGGTCAGGTCGAAGCGGACCAGCTCCTCGCCGGTCGCCGCGTCCATCAGCCGGCAGTACGCCTTGGCGACCTCGGTGAACTTCTGGCCGGAGAAGGAGTTGACCGTGAAGACCAGGCCCGTGGCGTCGGCGGGGAGGCCGCCGAGGTCGACGACGATGACCTCGTCGTCGCCCGCGCCCTCACCGGTCAGGTTGTCACCGGAGTGCTTGATGGCGCCGTTCAGGATGGAGAGCTTGCCGAAGTAGCAGCTGTCCAGGTGGTTGCGCTGAGGGCCGTACGCGATGACCGAGGCGTCGAGGTCGATGTCCTTGCCGCGGTACGCGGGCTCCCAGCCGAGGCCCATCTTGACCTGGGAGAGCAGCGGGCGGCCGCCCTTGACCAGGGACACGGTCTGGTTCTTCTGGAGGCTGACGCGGCCCTTGTCCAGGTTGATCTTCCCGGTGGAGACCGGGGCGGCGGCCGGGGGAGCGGGCGGGGCGGCCGGCGGGGGAGGCGTCTGCGCGGCGATCCGCGGGTCCACGGGGGCGGCCACCGGGGGCGCGACCGGCGCGACGGGCGTCGGGGCCGCGGCGGCGGGCTCCTCGTCGACCGAGACGCCGAAGTCGGTGGCGATGCCGGCGAGGCCGTTGGCGTATCCCTGGCCGACGGCGCGCGCCTTCCAGGCGCCGTTGCGGAGATAGATCTCCACGACCACCAGCGCCGTCTCCGTGCCGAGCTGCGGCGGGGTGAACGTGGCGAGGACGCTGCCGTCGTCCGCGTTGCGGATCGTCGCCGTGGGCTCGATGCCCTGGAACGTCTGGCCCGCGGCGTCGGGGCTCGCGGTGACCACGATCTTCTCGATGCCGGGCGGCACCGCGCCGGTGTCCACCACGATCGCGTCCGGCGCCGAGCCGCCGCCGGAGCGGTAGGCCACGCCGGGGCCGGACGGCTGGTTGTAGAAGATGAAGTCGTCGTCCGAGCGCACCTTGCCGTCGGCGCTGAGCAGGAGGCCCGAGACGTCGAGCCGCACCGGGGCGGCCACGTCCACCGCCACGCGCGCGGCGGAGAGAGGGATGTTCGAGCCGGGGGTCATAGCGGTCATGCCAGGGGTAACGAGCGAGACCGCTTTGCCGTTCCCTTACCTTCGCTACCTTCGGCCACCCTGATTACGGGGGTGGTTCCGGGCCATGCGCTCGTTGCCGAACTTGTACGCGCCCGTCCAGCGGGCCATGACGAGCTGGGCGTCCCCCGACACCACCTCCGCCAGGAACTTCTCCGCGCGTCCCCCGCGCAGGGTGGCGGCGGTGCGCCCGTGGTGGGTGATGACGACCGAGTCGGCACGCTGCTCGTAGCTGAATCCATGAGGCTGTGGCATGACGGGCATACTGCCGTTCCCGGGCAGGTCCGTCATACGAGTTTTCGAGCGGCTCGTATTCTTTCCGCTCGTGGGTGGGAGCTCTTTCAGGACGCGGGACGTGGACGAGGCGCGGCAGGAGATCGACGCGCGGTACTACGCCAACTTCATGGACGTCATCGAGCCGGGGGAGCGTCCCTTCGCCGCGAGGTTCGACACCGTCGACCTGGGGGATCTGGTCATCGGCGACCTGGCCTGCGGGGCCGATGTGCGGATGCGCTTCGGCGAGCTCGGGGCCTTCCACGTCAACGCACCGCTGAGCGGCACCATGGAGATGCGCCAGGGCGGGCGCGCGCCGGTGGTCGCGACGTCGACCGACGCGGTGGTGCTCGACCCCTCGGGGGACACCTTCCTGGACCGCTGGAGCGGGGACTGCCGGACCGTCTCGGTCAAGATCGGCGCGGCCGCGCTGCACGACCGGCTGGAGCGGCTCCTCGGGCGCCCGCCGCGGGGCGTCCTCGCCTTCGAGCCGCGTCTGGACATCTCACGCGGCCCCGGGCTGAGCTGGGCGCGCTTCGCCCGGCAGGTGGCGAGCGAGGCGCTCGCCGGGGACAGCCTGGCCCATCACGCGCTGGTCGCCGCGCCCCTTCAGGAGGCGCTGCTGAACGGACTGCTGCTGGCCGCCGAACACCCCTGGCGCGAGGAGCTGGACCGCCCCGCGGAGCCGCTGCGGCCCGCACCCGTCAAGCGCGCGATGGACGCCGTGCGGGACCGTCCCGAGCACCCCTTCACCACCACCGAACTGGCCGGCCTGGCCCGGGTCGGGGTGCGCCGGCTCCAGGAGTCGTTCCGGGAGTACGTGGGCGTGTCACCGATGGCGTACGTCCGCGAGGTGCGGCTGGAGCGGGTCCACGAGGAGCTGAGGGGCGCGGGGCCGGGTGAGCTGAGCGTGAGCGAGGTGGCCTGGCGCTGGGGCTTCGCCCACCACGGGCGGTTCGCGGCGCAGTACCGGACCCGGTTCGGCGAGACGCCCTCGCAGACCCTGCGCGCGGAGGGGTGACCGGCCTCCGCGGCCGGAGGGCGGGCGGCGGGGTGACGGCCTGCGTCGGGAGGGCGGCGGGCTCGCCGCGTTCCGCGGACAGCCGCCGCGCTGAGCGGATCGCGAGGGTCCGTATCGCCGCCGTAACGTTCCCTCTGTCGCGTGTGCCAACGCACGCCGTGACCCGGGCCCCGGCCGGCGCCCCCGCATAAGTCCGGCCGGGCCTGAGATCCTCCGTCGCGCCCTCGTGCCCCTAGTAGGGCCAGCGCGGCGGGTCGGTGCAGAAGTGGCCGCCCAGGTTCACCTCCGCCGGATCGCCCTCCACGGGCAGTCCCTGCTCGGCGATGATCCGCTCGGCGAACAGCTCCGAGTCGTCCTGTGGCTCGTAACCGAGCGCCCGGGCCGTGGAGAGGTCCCACCACAGCCGGGTGTTGGCGGACGATCCGTACACCACGGTGTGGCCCACGTGCTCGGCGGTGAGCGCCGCGTGGAAGAGGCGTGCGCCGTCGGCGGGGCTCAGCCACATCGACAGCATCCGCACCGAGGTCGGCTCGGGGAAGCACGATCCGATCCGTACGGAGACGGTCTCCAGGCCGTGCTGGTCCCAGTAGAACTGGGCGAGGTCCTCGCCGAAGCACTTGGACAGCCCGTAGAAGGTGTCCGGCCGGTGCGGGGTGTCGACGGGGACCAGCGGCTCGTCCCCGCGCGGGTGCGGGGTGAAGCCGACGGCGTGGTTGCTGGAGGCGAAGACGATCCGTCCCACGCCCTCCTCGCGCGCGGCCTCGTAGAGGTGGTGCAGGCCGGTGATGTTCGCGGCGAGGACCTTCTCGAAGGTCGACTCCAGGGAGATGCCCGCGAGATGGATGATCGCGTCGACCCCTCGGACGGCCTCGCGCAGCGCCTTGCGGTCCGTCACATCGGCGACGATCGCGTCCGGTGCGCCGTCGACGGGCGCCAGGTCGAGCAGGCGGAGCTCGTAGCCGTACGCGGGCAGCAGCGCGCGCATCAGCGTGCCGACGCCCCCGGCGGCGCCGGTGAGCAGGACGGTACGGGGTGTGGGCATCGAAGAGGTCTCCGTCCGTGGATCAGATTCACAAACGTGGACACGGTAGGGAGACGGCTCGCCGAGCGTCAAGAGTGCACACAGACCGTCAAAGGTGAACGCTGGAGACGTGTTTGCGCCTTGACCGCCCCTTTGGAGCTGCTCTAGCGTGAAGTCGTTCAAGAATATGGACGACAATCAGAACTGTGCACGACGGTGCACGACGGACTTCTCTGGGAGCGCCCGTGACCTCAGCCCCGCTCGCCGCCCGGCTGGACGGCCTGCTGTTCTTTCCCGTCACCGCCTTCGGACCGGACGGCACCGTCGACCTCGACACCTTCCGCGCCCATGTCCGCGAGGGCATCGAGGCGGGCGCGGCCGCTGTCTTCGCCTGCTGCGGCACGGGTGAGTTCCACGCCCTCACCCCCGAGGAGTTCGGCGCCTGCGTCGCCGCCGCCGTCGAGGAGTCCGCCGGCCGGGTCCCCGTCCTCGCCGGCGCCGGCTACGGCACCGCGCTCGCGATCCGGTACGCACGGCTCGCCGAGGAGGCGGGCGCCGACGGGCTCCTCGCCATGCCCCCGTACCTCGTCGTCGCCGACCAGGCGGGGCTGCTGCGCCACTACACCGAACTCGCCGCCGCCACCTCGCTCGACGTCATCGTCTACCAGCGTGACAACGCGATCCTCACCCCCGAGACCGCCGTGGCCCTCGCCCGCGCCGAGGGGATCATCGGCCTCAAGGACGGCCTGGGCGACCTCGACCTGATGCAGCGGATCGTCAGCGCCGTCCGCGCCGAGGGCCTCGACCTGCTCTACTTCAACGGCCTGCCCACCGCCGAACTCACCGGCCTCGCCTACCGGGGCATCGGCGTCACCCTCTACTCCTCCGCCGTCTTCTGCTTCGCCCCCGACATCGCCCTCGCCTTCCACCGGGCCCTCACGACCGGCGACGACGCGACCGTGGAACGCCTCATCGACGGCTTCTACCGTCCCCTCGTCGAACTGCGGGCGAAGGGGCGGGGCTACGCGGTCTCCCTCGTCAAGGCCGCGGTCCGCATGGGCGGACTGGACGTCGGCGAGGTACGGCCGCCGCTGAGCGAGCCCGCGCCCGAGCATCTCAAGGAGCTCGCCGCGATCGTCGAGCGCGGTCGGGCGCTGCTGGGGAGCGACGCGTGAGGGCCGGGACCTTCGTCTACCCCTGGGACGTCATCGGCGACCCGGCCGCGCCGGGCCTCCTCGCGGACCTGGGAGTCGCGAGCGTCACGCTGGCCTCCGCGTACCACTCCACCCGCGCCCTGACCCCCCGGCACCCGGGGCACCGGATCGTCACCGCCGAGCACGCCGCCGTGCTCTACCCGCCGGACGGGGCCCGCTGGTCGGGGCGCCCGCTGCGGCCGTACGAGGCGGGGGAGTGGGCGCCCGGCGACGCGTACGGCGAGGCGGCGGGCGCGCTCGCGGACGCGGGCCTGGAGGTGCACAGCTGGGTGGTCCTCGCCCACAACTCCCGCCTGGGGGCCGAGCATCCGGCGACCTCGGTCGTCAACGCCCACGGCGACCGCTACCCCTGGGCGCCGTGCATCGCCCGGCCTGACGTGCGCGCCTACCTGGTGGAGCTGGCGGTGGAGGCGGCGGTACGGCCCGGAGCGGCCGGTACGGAGCTGGAGTCCTGCGGCTGGTACGGCTTCGCGCATCTGCACGCCCACGACAAGACCGCAGGGGTCGCGCTCGGCGACCGGGAGCAGTACCTGCTGTCCCTCTGCTTCTGCCCCTCCTGCCGGGAGGGGTACGGGGAGGAGGGCGTCGACCCCGACGCGCTGGCGGCTGCCGTGCGGGGCGCGCTGGAGCCGGTGTGGACCGGGGGCGCTCCCGGACCACTGGACGACTTCGAGGCACCCGTCCTCGCCTGGCGGACGCGGACCGCCCGCACGCTCCAGGAGTCCGCGGTGGCCGCGGTCCGGGCGGCCGCCCCGTCCGGCTTCCGGGTCCTGCTCCACGCGGACCCGCATCCGTACCGCTGCGGCGCGAACGTCGGCACCGACCCGGCCCATGTCCTCGACGTCGCGGACGGTGTCGTCACCCCGTCCGCGACCGTGACACCCTTCGCGCCCCACGCGGCCCCGGACACCGTCCTCGCGGCCAACTTCGGCGTGGTGACGGGCATGGGCGGCTCGCCGGCCACGCTCGCCGAGGACGCGCGGCGGGCGGCGGCGGAAGGGGCCACCGAGCTCCGCCTCTACCACGCGGGTCTGGCCTCCGACGCCGACCTGGCCCTGGTGGCGGAGGCACTGCGGAAGCTCGGCTGAGGGGCGGGCGGACGCCTCACGCGTCCGCCCTCGCCGGGGCGTCGACGCGCGCGGGCGCGCCACGGGTGGCCAGGACGATCGCCCCGGCCAGGCCGGCGACGGTCAGCAGCGGCAGCAGCAGCCGGATGTCGACGAGGGCCACCAGGCCCGCGCCCGCCGCCAGGGCGATCGCGTTCGGGACGAAGACCAGGGTGTGGGCCGTCGCCGTCGCGCGGCCCACCGCGGTCCCCGGGACCTCCCGCTGGACCGCCGTCATCGCGGCCACCAGGACGCAGGGCAGCCCCACTCCGATCAGCGCGCTCGCCACCAGCGCCACCCCGTCATGGGGGACGGCCCGGGCGCCCGCGGCCACGGCGAACAGAGCCAGTCCCGCCGCGGACAGCAGCCGATCGGGAACCCGGCGCAGCAGCGGTCCGGCCGCCAGGCCCGCGACGACCGAGCCCGCGCCCTGGACGGCGTACAGCACGCCCGCGTACGCGGGCGAGCGGCCGAGGCCTTGGTCCACGACCGCGTAGATCGCCGCCCCGTTGACCCCGGCGAGCAGCATCGTGAACGAGCCCGCGAGGACCAGTGGACGCAGCACGGGCGAGGCGAGGATCGTGCGCAGGCCCTCCGCCGTGTCCCGCAGCCAGTGCGCCGACGCCGGGCGCACCGGCTTCTCCTCCCGTACCCGCATCAGCGCGAACACCCCCGCCGCCAGCGCGAACGTCGCCGCGTCGAGCAGCGCCACCGGGCCGCCGCCGTACCGGGCGAAGAGCCCGGCCGCGGCGAGCGGGGCGACGAGCTTCACGCTCTCGTTCACGGTCATCCGCAGCCCGTTGAAGTCCCCGAGCAGCCGCTTGTCGAGCGCGCTCGCGGCCAGCGCGACCTCCGCCGCCTCATGGACGGTGCCCTGGATCCCGTACAGCACGAGCACGGCGAAGAGCAGCCACACCCGGTCCGCGCCGTCGACCCACAGCAGGGTCGGCAGCAGCGCCGCCATGGCCAGGTTCGACCACACCATCAGCGGTCGCCGTCGCACCCGGTCGGCGACCGCGCCGAGCAGCGGACCGACGAGCGCCGGCGCCCACAGGGCGAAGACCGTCAGCGCCGCCAGACTGTCCGAGCCGGTCAGGGACTTGACCCAGATCCCCGACGCCAGCCACATCGCCGTCGTGCCGAACCCGGACACCAGGACGCCGGTCAGATAGAGACCGGCTGTTCCTCTCACACCCGTTGTTCCCCTCATCCCGGCAGCGTGGCCTCTGAGGTGGCCGGCGCGGATCGGGCAGATGCCCTAGAGGAGGCACGGAGACCGACGCCGTAACACCGGGGACACCTGAAAGCGCGCGCGGCTGGGCACAATCCAGCCAGCCGTCCCGAGGAGAGTCATGTTCGACACCAGAACCAACCCGGTCGACCGGTACTTCGAGATCAGCGCCAGGGGGTCGACCTTCGGCCGGGAGATACGCGGCGGCCTCGCCACGTTCTTCACCATGGCCTACATCCTCGTGCTCAACCCGATCATCCTGGGCAGCGCGGAGGACAAGTTCGGCCACCAGCTCAGCGGCGCCCAACTGGCCACCGTCACCGCCCTGGTGGCCGCCGTCATGACCGTCGTGATGGGTGTCGGAGGGAACCTTCCGCTCGCCGTCGCCGCCGGACTCGGACTGAACGCCGTCGTCGCCTTCCAGCTCGCACCCCTCATGAGCTGGCCGGACGCGATGGGACTCGTCGTCCTCGAAGGCATCCTGATCTGCGTCCTGGTCGTCACCGGGCTCCGTGAAGCCGTCATGCATGCCATCCCGCAGGCGCTCAAACAGGCCATCAGCGTCGGCATCGGCCTCTTCATCGCCTTCATCGGCTTCATCGACGCCGGGTTCGTGACCCGCATTCCCGGCGAGACCGGCACCGTCCCCGTGCAACTCGGCGCGAGCGGGCACCTCTCCGGCTGGCCGATGCTCGTCTTCTGTCTCGGCGTCCTGCTCACCGTCGCGCTCATGGCCCGCAAGGTGAAGGGCGCGATCCTCCTCTCCATCGTCGCCATGACGCTCGTCGCGATCGTGATCAACGAGATCGCCGACATCCCGGCGGCCGCCTGGGGCCTGACCGTCCCGGCCGTTCCCGAGGACATCGTCGCCGCGCCCGACTTCGGGCTCGTCGGCTCGTTCAGCCTCCTCGGCGCCTTCGAGCAGATCGGTGTCGTCACCCTCGTCCTGCTCGTCTTCACTCTGCTGCTCAGCGACTTCTTCGACACCATGGGCACCGTCGTCGGAGTCTCCAGCGAGGCCGGGCTCCTCGACGAGAACGGCAAGGTGCCGCACCTCGGCCGGGTCCTCCTCATCGACGGTGTCGCCGCCGCCGCGGGCGGCGCCGCCGCCGCCTCCGCGAACACCTCCTACATCGAGTCGGCGGCCGGCGTCGGCGAGGGCGCCCGCACGGGCTTCGCCTCGGTGGTCACCGGCGGCCTGTTCGCCCTGGCGCTCTTCCTCACCCCACTGGCCACCGTCGTCCCCGCCCAGGCCGCCGCGCCCGCCCTGGTCGCCGTCGGCTTCCTGCTGATGGCCCAGGTCCGGCACATCGACTGGACCAGTTACGAGATCGCCATCCCGGCCTTCCTCACGATCGCCGTCATGCCCTTCACGTACTCGATCACCAACGGCATCGGCGCCGGATTCCTCGCCTACGTCGTCATCAAGGCCGTCCTCGGCAAGGCGCGCGAGGTGCACTGGCTGTTGTGGGGGACGGCCGCGCTGTTCGCCGTCTACTTCGCGATCGACCCGATCGAGCAGCTGCTCGGCGTCAAGTAGCGCCTCCTGTACGGGAGACGGCGAGCAGCGCGGCGCACGCGGCGCCGCGCAGCTCGTCGTCGTCCGGCACCGAGCGCCAGGTCACAGCGTTGGAGGCGAGCGGGTTCATGCCACCGCACTCTTCCCGGCCCGGTTCTCGTACCGCAGGGCGGCCCCCGTCACCAGTGCGCCCAGGCCCTCCCACAGGCCGACGCCGAGGAAGCCGGTCGGTGCGCGGCCGGTGACGACCGCGAGGGTGAAGACGGCGCAGGTGAGGAGCCGGAACGGGACCGTCCAGCGGAAGAACGGCTTCCAGTCCGCGAGCGCGGCCATGACGTAGTAGACGCCCATGTTGAGCGCGGCCATCGAGGACGCGGTGAGGAAGACGAGGGTGTGGTCTCCGTCCGCGCGGCTCGCGTCGGGCACGGGCGCGAAGCCCATGACGGTGAGCAGGGCGTCGGGGGCCACGAGGCCCACCACCCCCAGCGCCGCGGCGAGGAGTCCGAAGACGGCCATGGTCCAGCCGGACAGGGAACGGGGCAGTCGCACGGCGGTCCTCCGCGAGGTCGAAACTATGCTCGGTTCATGAGTGACCTTGCATACCGTGTCGCGGGGCCCGCCGACCAATCGGCCCTCGCCGTCCTCGACGACTCCTTCACCACGGAGCACGTCTACGAAGTCGCCGCCGGGGACGTCGGGTTCGGCCTGCGGCTCGTCGCCGTCGACCCGCCGCTCGTCAAGGTCTTCCCGGTGGAGGACGAGGACGGCCCGGGCGAGGACGGCGCGGAGGCGGACGTGCACGAGATCGTGGCCGTCGACGCCGACGGGACGCCCGTCGGCTTCATCGCCGTCGGCGTGGAGGAGTGGAACCGGCGACTCGTCGTCCACCAGGTCACCGTCGACCCCGCCCACCGCGGCCGGGGCATCGGCGGCGAGCTGATGCGCCGCGCCCTGGACCACGGCCGCGAGCGCGGCGCCCGTACCGCCTGGCTGGAGGTCACCAGCGTCAACGTCCCGGCGGTACGGGCCTACCGGCGCATGGGATTCCGGCTCTGCGGCCTGGACACCACGCTCTACACCGGCACCGAGTCCGAGGGCGAGACCGCCCTGTTCATGGCGCGGCCCCTGGACCGGTAGGTCACTTCAGCGCCGCCTTCATCATCTTCTGCGCCACCGGGGCCGCGAGCCCGTTGCCGCTGACCTCCGAGCGTGCGGCACCGGAGTCCTCGATCAGGACGGCGACCGCGACCTCCTTGCCGGTGTCCGAGTCCTTGGCGTAGGAGGTGAACCAGGCGTACGGCGTCTTGCTGTTGTTCTCGCCGTGCTGGGCGGTGCCCGTCTTGCCGCCCACCTCGGCGCCGGAGATCGCCGCGTTCGTGCCGGTGCCCTTGTCCACCACGGTCACCATCGCGCTGCGCAGCTGTTCCGCCGTTTCGGAGGAGACGATCCGCTTGGTGTTCCCGTCCTCGAAGGACTCCAGGGTGTCGCCGTCGGAGTCGACGACCTCCGACACCATGTGGGGCGCCGCCATGAGTCCGTCATTGGCGATCGCCGCGGACACCATGGCGATCTGGAGCGGGGTCGCCGTGACATCGAACTGGCCGATACCAGTGAGGGCGGTCTGCGGCTTGTCCATGCCGGACGGGTACACGCTCGTGTAGGCGCGGACGGGCACGTCCCGCTCGGCGTCGTTGAAGCCGAACTTCTCCGCCATCGCCTTCACCTTGTCCTGGCCGAGATCGACGGCGATCTTGGCGAAGACGTTGTTGCAGGAGTACTGGAGCGCGGTGCGGATCGTGGCGTTCTCGCAGGGAGCGGAGGCGTTCTCGTTCTTCAGATAGCGGGTGGAATCAGGCAGTTTGTACGGGTTGGGGCTGTCGGTCGCGGTGTCCACGGAGCCGTAGAGACCGTTCTCCAGCGCGGCCGCCGCGACGACCAGCTTGAAGGTGGAGCCCGGCGGCAGCGGCTGCCGCAGCGCCCGGTTGACCAGCGGCTTGTGCTTGTCCGTGGTCAGCTCCTGCCAGGTGGAGCCGTCGGTCAGTCCGGCGATCTTCGAGGGGTCGTACGAGGGTGTGGAGACCATGCCCAGGATCCGGCCGGTCTTCGGGTCGACGGCGACGGCCGCGCCCTTCTTCTCGCCGAGCGCCGCGTAGGCGGCCTTCTGCACGGCCGGGTCGATGGTCGTGAGCACATCACCGGGCTCCTGCTGCTTGCCGGTGAGGGCGTCCAGCGGGTTCTTCAGCCGGGTGTCGGTGCCGTCCAGGACATCGGAGTAGATGCCCTCCAGCTGGGTGGCGCCGTAGGCCTGCGAGCTGTAGCCGGTGACGGCCGCGTAGAGCTCGCCGTCGGTGTAGCTGCGCTTGTACGCGAGATCGCTGCCCTCCGTCTTCTTCGATCCGGTGACCGGCGAACCGGCCACGATGATGTTCCCGAGCGGCTGCGCGTACTGCGCCATCACGTTCCGCCGGTTCTTCTTGTCGTCCGCGAGGGCCTTGGCTTCGTACGCCTGCACCCAGGTCGCCCGCCCCAGCAGGGCGAGCACCAGGAGCAGCGAGAAGACCGAGGCGCGCCTGATCGTCTTGTTCATCCCATATGCGGGACGAGCGGGAGGGGGCGCGGCGTTCCGGGTGTGTCCCGTTTCTCAGGAAACGTTCATGCGCGCCGGGGCATGTCCTGGTGCCGGTCGGCACGACGTCGCCCACCCGCCGACCGGCCCCGGCCGCGACGGCCGACGCGGGCGACCGGCCCCGGACCGTCGTCACCCCGGGCTGATGAAGCCCGACTCGTACGCCAGGATCACCGCCTGGGTGCGGTCCCGGGCGCCCGTCTTCGCCAGCACCGCAGCCACGTGGGTCTTCACCGTCGCCGGGCCCACGCCCATCCGTCCGGCGATCTCCGCGTTCGTCAGGCCCTTCGCCACCTGGCGCAGCACCTCCGCCTCCCGCTCGGTCAGCCGGGCCACCCAGGGCGGTGCCGCCGGGGGGCGGCGGCGGGCGTGTTCGGCGGCGAGGCCACGGACCGCCGCCGGATAGAGCAGGGAGTCGCTGCGCGCGACCAGCCGGACCGCGTCCACCAGCTCCTCGGCCGCCGCCCGCTTCAGCAGGAACCCCGCCGCGCCCACCCGCAGCGCGTCGTACACGTACGAGTCGTTCTCGAAGGTCGTCACCACCACGATCCGCGGCGGCTCCGCCATCCCCGCCAGGATCTGCTCGGTCGCCCGTATTCCGTCGATCTCCGGCATCCGCACGTCCATCAGCACCACGTCCGGCCGCCGCTCGCGCACCACCGACACCGCCTCGGCGCCCGTCGACGCCTCGCCCACCACCTCCAGGTCGGGCTCCGCGTCGAGGATCACCCGCAGCGCGGTCCGCACCATCCGCTCGTCGTCCGCCAGCACGACGCCGATCACCGGCCACCTCCCAGCGGCAGGCGCACCGCGAGGCGCCAGGCGTCGTCCACCGGGCCGGCCTCCGACGTGCCGCCCAGGAGGCGGGCGCGCTCCGCGATGCCGAGGAGGCCACGGCCGCCGTCGGGGCGGGCCACCGGCGCGCGGGCGGGCAGGGGGTTCTCCATCGTGATCTCCAACTCGTCGTCGTACAGGGCGAGTCGCGCGGTCACGCGCCCGCCGCCCGCGTACCGGGCCGCGTTCGTCAGCCCCTCCTGGACGATCCGGTACGCCTCCCTCGACACCGCCTCCGGCACCCGGTCGAGGTCTCCGGTCACCGACAGCGCCACCCGTGGCCCCGCGCCCTTCACGAGCGAGTCCAGCGCGTCGAGCGGCAACCCCGGCAACTCCCCGTCGTCCTCGCCCCGACGCAGCAGCCCGAGGACGGAATCCAGCTCGCCGACCGTGCGCCGGGTGGTCTCCTCGATCGCCGCGAGCGCCTCTCGTACGAACTCCGGATCGCTGTCCAGCACCCGCCGCGCCGCCCCCGCCTGGAGCGTCACCGCGCTCAGGGCGTGGCCGACCGAGTCGTGCAGCTCGCGGGCGATCCGGTTGCGCACGGCCAGCTCGGCGGCGCGCCGCTCGGCCGCCGCGAGCCGGTCCGCCGGGCTGGGCCCGAGCAGCCTCGGCGCCTGCCGGGCCAGGAGCTCCCCGGTGGCCGCCACGACGGCGGCGAGCGCGAGGAGCATCGCGAGCCCGGCCGGGAGCCCGAACCACTGCGCCCACGGCCGGTCCAGACCCCAAAGCGAGGTCAGCTCCGACTCCCGCAGCGACGCCGAGAACGGCAGCGCCATCACCGTGACCGCGAACGGCGGCAGCGCCAGCGTCGCCCCGCTGATCAGCGCCCCGACACCCAGATGGAGCGTGAACCAGCCCGCCGTCCGCGCCTTCGCGCTCCGGCCGCGGGCCGGTCCGTCCGCGAGCCGGTCCGCCGGGATCCCGCACAGCGCCCGCGCCGCCGCCACCGACATGGGGCGGGTCAGCGGGAAGAGCGAGGTGATCGCGGCGAGCGGCAGACCGATCGCGTACGCCCCGAACTGCACGCCCAGGCTCGCCGTGAACATCGACTCCCCGCCGACGAGCCATCCCATGACCACGGTGCCGACCAGCCAGTACGGCATGAACACGGCGCCGCCCAGGATCAGATGGACCCAGCGGAACCTGGCCCGCTGCCCCAGGAGCAGCACGAACGGACGCCTCACGCGCTCGCACTCCGCTGCCGCAGGAAGACGGCCAGGCAGCCGGCCAGCAGGAACCCGGTGATCATTTCCCCAGCGTAGGTCAGCTGTGCCAGGCCGGTGAACGGATCGGCCGGATCGGTGTTCGGCATGAGCGACACCAGGGTCATGTACGCGCCCCAGCACCCCACTCCGCCCGAGCCGACCCAGGCCAGGCCGAGGGTCGTGCGGACCGACAGCGACCGGGCCCACCGGAGGACCAGCAGCAGGACGCCGGCGACGGCGACGGCGATGAACAGGGCCCGCATCCACTCCAGGACGTAGAAGTCGCCGGTGCGCCGGGCGATCTGCGCCGGCGAGAGACCCCGGGTCGAGCCGAGCCCCCACATCAGATGGACGGCGACCGGTGCCAGGGCGAGCAGCGAGGCGGCGACGGCCGTGGCGCGCGTGCCGGTGCCGCAGAGCCGGTCGGGCAGCTCGCCCAGGGCGCCGCGCCAGACGTGCGCCCAGCGGCTGCGTACGTAGAGCACGAAGAGCGCGCTGAGCGCGAGTCCCTGGACGATGAAGCCGCCGTAGACGACCCCGAAGACCCACTCGTCGAGGAACGGTTCGCGGGACGCGGTCCGCTGCGGGCCGGTGAGGAGGGAGACCACGATCTGTGCGGGGAAGCCGATCACGATCGGGGACAGCAGCCCGGTCGCGGCCCACAGCGGGAACGTGAGCGGCCAGGCCCGCGCCCGCAGGCCCCACGGCCGGGTGAGCAGCAGGGCGAGGACGACCACCACGGCGTCCATCACCACGGTGACCGAGTTGGCGACGATCAGCAGCGTCCGGTGCTCCAGGAGCACGCTGCCGGCCGGGATGCCGATCTCGCTGCCGGCGATCCAGGCGATCTTGAGCGAGATGTACGGGAGGCAGGCCACGACGGCGAGAGCGCGCAGGATCCGGCGGGCGGTGCCCGGTCCGGAGGCCGGCGCGGTGGCGGGGAGGGGAGCGGTCCGTGTCATGGCCTCACGCTCCCGCGCGGGCCCGGCCCGCCACCTCCTTCCCGCAGACGAACCGCCTCCGCCGCGTGGGGGAGACGGTCTTCCGCCCACCCTGAATTGACCCATGATTTCTGGGCAGGAATGCACCCCTTGCCAGGTCACCGGCCGCCCTAGAGTGATCTTCATGAACACGACGCAGCCCTTCGCCCCGCTCCTCACCCGCGCCGCCGCCGCCGAGACCACCGCCGACCCGAGCAGCGTGATGACCCTCCTCGCCGACTCCGACACCACCGGCGGGCAGCTCACCAGCTACCGCTCGACCTTCGCGAAGGGTGCCGTCGGAGCCCCGGCGCACTTCCACACCAAGGCGTCGGAGATGTTCTTCGTGCTCGGCGGCTCGCTCCAGGTGCTGCTCGGCGAGGAGTTGACCGTCCTGGAGCAGGGCGATTTCCTGCTCGTGCCGCCGCACACCCCGCACGCCTTCGCCGCGGCGCCGGGCGCCGAGGCCGACGTCCTGTTCGTCTTCACGCCCGGCATGGCCCGCTTCGACTATCTGCGGCTGCTCGGACGCGTGATGCGCGGCGAGGCGAGCTTCGAGGAGATCAAGGAGTCCTCCGAGCTGTACGACAACCACTACGTCGACAGCCCGGTGTGGCAGCAGGCGCTCGCCGCCCGGTCCTGATCAGAGGCGGCGGGTCGCCAGCGTCAGCCGGTCGCGCGCGTCGAAGAGCGCGTCCTTGATCATCTGCTCGTGTCCGGGGGTCAGCCGGGCGACCGGCACCGAGCAGCTGATCGCGTCCCGCGCCGGGGTCCGGTAGGGGATCGCGATGCCGAAGCAGCGCAGCCCGAGGGTGTTCTCCTCGCGGTCCACGGCGTACCCCTGCTCGCGGATGAGGTGCAGCTCCTCGATGAGCTTCTCGCGGTCGGTGATCGTGTGCTCGGTCAGCGCCGGCAGCGTCTCCGGGAGCAGCTTGCGGACCTGTTCGTCGCTGTGGGTGGCGAGCAGCGCCTTGCCGAGCGAGGTCGAGTGGGCGGGCAGCCGGCGTCCGACGCGGGTGAACGGCCGCAGATAGTGCTGGGACTGACGGGTCGCCAGATAGACCACGTTGGTGCCGTCGAGCCGCGCCAGGTGGATGGTCTCGGTGGTGTCGTCGGAGAGCCGGTCCAGGGTGGGCCGGGCGGCGGCCACGACTTCGTCGCCGTCGATGTACGAGGTGCCGACCAGCAGGGCCCGTACGCCGATGCCGTACCGCGTGCCCGTCGCGTCCGTCTCCACCCAGCCCAGCTCGACCAGGGTGCGCAGCAGCATGTACAGACTGGACTTCGGGTAGCCGACCGCCTCCTGGACGGCGGCGAGCGAGTGCATCCCGGGACGCCCGGCGAAGTACTCCAGCAGTTCCACCGTACGCACCGCGGACTTGACCTGGGCCCCACCCGTGTCGGCTGTCGACATTGCCCTCGCCCCTCTTGTTGGTGCCTCTTGTGGAGACGGCACGCCCGTCAATAGAGTCCTGATTCATCTACAGGAACTCTGTTCAGAATAGCGAACGGGGTGCGAGCGAGGGGCGTTGCGGTGGCAGCTCAACCAGTGTGGAGTGTGGACCCCCGGACGGGGAAGCCGCGTGAACAGGTTGCGGTGGAGGCCACGGCGGAGGAGATCGACCGGGCCGTCCGCGCCGCGGCGGCCACCCGCGAGGCGCTCGCCGACCGTACGGCGCGGGCCGCCCTGCTCCGTACCGCAGCGGACCTCCTCGACGAGGCCGGACCGAACGTCATCGAGGCCGCCGACGCCGAGACCGCACTCGGCCCGGTCCGTCTCACCGGCGAACTCGCCCGCACCACAGCTCAGTTGCGGTCCTTCGCGGACGTCGTCGACGAGGGGTCCTTCCTCGACGTACGGATCGACCTGCCCGACCCGACGACCACCCCGCCCCGGCCCGATCTGCGCCGCTGGAAGATCCCGCTCGGGGTCGTCGCCGTCTACGCGGCCAGCAACTTCCCGCTCGCCTTCTCCGTCCCCGGCGGCGACACCGCCAGCGCCCTCGCGGCCGGCTGCCCCGTCGTGATCAAGGCCCACCCCGACCACCCGGCCACCTCCGAGCTCTGCGCCTCGATCCTGCGCCGGGCCGCGGCCAAGGTCGGGCTCCCCGAGGATGTGGTCGTGCTGGTCCACGGCTTCGACGCGGGCGTCGAGCTGGTGCGCCACCCGCTGGTCGCGGCGGCCGGCTTCACCGGTTCCGTACGGGGCGGGCGGGCGCTCTTCGACGCGGCGGCGGCCCGTCCCGTCCCCATCCCCTTCCACGGCGAACTCGGCTCGATCAACCCGGTCGTGATCACCGCGGCCGCCGCCGAGGAGCGGGCCGCCGAGATCGGGGCCGGACTCGCGGCCTCGGTGACCATGGGCCAGGGGCAGTTCTGCACCAAGCCCGGCTTCGTCCTGGCACCCACGGGCGAGGCGGGCGACCGCTTCGTGTCCGCCCTCACGGACGCCATCAGCGAGTCCGAGCCCGGAGTGATGCTCGACCACCGGATGCGGGGCCACTTCCTCACCGGAACCTACGAGCTCGCCCAGATCTCCGGCGTCACCGCGCCCGTCCACCCCGGCCCCGGCGGGCCGCACACCGTCAACGCGGGCTTCCTGACCTTCGACGCCGAGCTCCTGCTCAAGGGCGAGCACCAGGCGATCCTGAACGAGTACTTCGGCCCCGTCACCCTGGTCGCCCGCTACACGACGCGGGAGGAGATCACCGCGGTCCTCGGCCTGCTCCCCGGCAACCTCACGGCCACGCTCCAGATGGCCGAGGAGGACCCGGAGGCCGCCTCCCTGCTCGCCGAGCTGACCCCGCTGGCGGGCCGCGTGCTCGTCAACGGCTGGCCGACGGGCGTGGCGGTGGCGGGCGCCCAGCACCACGGCGGGCCCTACCCGGCCACCACCTCCACCTCCACCTCGGTCGGCGCGACCGCGATCGAACGCTGGCTGCGTCCGGTCACCTACCAGTCGACGCCGCAGCACCTGCTCCCGCCGGAGCTGCGCGACGGCAACCCGCTCGCCCTGCCGCGCCGCTGACCCGGCCCGGCACGGCGGGGTCAGACACGCACGACGATCTTCCCGATGTGCGTGTCCGACTCCATCAGCCGATGGGCGTCGGTGATCCGCTCCAGCCCCTCGAAGGTCCGGGCGATCACCGGCGCCAGGGAGCCGTCGCGCAGACCGGAGCCGATGAACCCGGCGATCCGGCGCCGCCCCTCCTCGTCGCGCACCACCGCACCGTTGGCGTAACCCCGCACGGTGAGCGGCCAGTTCAGCGACATCGTGGCCGGCCGGGGATCGAGCCAGCCGTACAGCACCGCCGTGCCGCCCGGCTCCAGCGCGTTCCCGAGCTCCGCGAACCCCGGCCCGCCGATGGCGTCGAACACCAGCCGCGCGCCCCGGCCCCCGGTGAACCGCCGCACCTCCTTCACCACGGACTCGCTCTCGGTCGTGATCACCCGCGCCGCGCCCAGGTCGAGCAGCCGCTGCCGCTTCCCCTCGCCCCGCGTCGTGGCGATCGGCACCGCGCCGATCCGCAGCGCGACCTGGATCGCGGCCGTCCCCACCCCGCTGGACGCCCCCGTGATCACCACCGGGTCGCCCGGGCGCAGCCCGCCCGCCTCCACCATGCCGCCGTACGCGGTCGAGTAGGTCAGCCACGAGGCGGCCGCGGTCACCGCGTCCACGCCCTCGGGCCTGCGCACCACGTACTCCTCGGGCAGCACCACCCGCTCCGCGTACACCCCGTGCACCCCGAAGTCGAAGTTGGCGGCCGCCATGACCGGATCGCCGACGGCGTACGCCGTGACGCCCGCGCCGACCGCCTCGACCACCCCCGCCGCCTCGTACCCGAGCCGGGAGCCGGGGAGCGTGGCCGGGTAGTAGTACGTGCCCGCGCGGAACAGGGCCTCGGCGCGGTTCAGGCCGATCGCCTCGACGCGGAGGAGCACCTCGCCGGGACCCGGCGCGGGGAGCGGAACCTCCTCGACGGTCAGCACCTCGGGTCCCCCGAGCTCGTGGAACAGCACCGCGCGTGTCATCTGCCGAGTCGTCATGTCAGTCGTGATGTCGGTCGTCATGTCCTCGACCGTAGACAGGCGCGGAGAGACGTTCCATGTCCCGGAACCTCCCCACCATGTCCGTCCGTCTCGCGGTACCGTGCGGCCATGGACGTACTGAGCGATGCCGTCGCGGCCATGCGCACCGGGCGCCCGCACTCCTCCCGTACCGTCAACTCCGGCTCCTGGGGCTTCCGTTTCCCGCCGAGCAAGGGCGCCGGCTTCCATGTGGTGGTCCAGGGCGCGGCCTGGCTCAGGCCGCCGGGCGACGGCGAGCCCGTCGAACTCCGCCCCGGTGACGTGGTCCTGCTCGCCCACGGCACCGGCCACGGGCTCGCCGGGCGGCCCGACGCTCCGCTCGTCGACGCCGTGCAGGCCCCCGACGGCTCCTGGCCCACCCCGCCCGACCGGGCACCCGCCCGCGCGGACGAGACCCTGCTGCTGTGCGGCGCGTACCAGGTGAGCAGGGCCCGGGCCCACCCCCTCTTCACCGAGCTGCCGCCGTACGTGCACATCCCCGCCCGGGCCGGCGCCCACCCCCGGCTGCGCGCCGCGGTCGACCTGCTCGGCGCCGAACTCGCCGACCCGCAGCCCGGATCCGACGCGCTCGTGCCCGCCCTGCTCGACACCCTGCTCGTCCTGATGCTGCGCACCTGGTGGCTCACCGAACGCCCCGACCGCACCACCGGCTGGTCCGCCGCCCTGAGCGACCCGGTCGTCACCGCCGCCCTCCGTGCGATCCACGCCGACCCGGCCCGATCGTGGACGGTGGAGGAACTCGGTGCCGAGGGCGGCCTCTCCCGCGCGGCCTTCGCCCGCCGCTTCACCACGCTGGTGGGCCGGCCGCCGCTGGCGTATCTGACGTGGTGGCGCATGGCGACGGCGGGACGACTGCTCCGCACCGACGACACCCCGCTCCGTACCGTCGCCCAACGTGCGGGCTATACCTCGGAGTTCGCCTTCGCCAAGGCGTTCAAGCGGGAGTACGGGGTGGCCCCCGGCCAGTACCGCCGCGCGTCGACGCGGAGCGCTGGTGGGCCTACGGCCGTCGGCGCGGCAGCCGCGCCGACGCCAGAGCCGTCACCGCCAGGAAGGCCGCGCTGACCGTCAGACTCGTCCGCAGCGAGCCCGGCACGCCCCGGTCGGCCGCCGGCGGGCCGGAGTCTCGCAACCACGGGCGGCGGCGACGCGTCCCCGGCAGCATGATCAGAATCGCGACCGCCGACGACCTCGACGCCATCGCCGCCCTGCACCTGGAGGCCCGGTCCACCTACTACCGCGGCCACATCCCCGACGTCGAGTTCGAGGGCCCCGAGGAGCTCGCCCGCACCAGGGAGGGCTGGAGCAGGGCCGTGGCGCGCGGCACCGTGCTCTGTGCCGAGCGCGACGGCCGGCCGGTGGGCGTCGCCGCCTACGGCCGGGTCGACGGGGTCATGACACTCACCCAGCTCCATGTCCTGCCCGCGCGGTGGCGCGCCGGGGTCGGCACCGCGCTCCACGGCGCCTGCGTGGACCTCTGGCGGTCCATGGGCGTCGAGACCGCCCGGCTGGAGGTCTTCGAGCGGAACGAGCGGGCCCGGGCCTTCTACGCAGCGCACGGCTGGACCCCGGACACCGACGCCCCGCGCTCCGGCCGCCACCTCGTGCTCCGCCTCACAGTGGGCCCCGCGACGGAATGATTCCGGTGCCCGGTGGTGTTGCCGCCATGGAACACCCCCCGACCCCGGAGAGAAGCAAGAACATGCGCGTCGAGATCTGGAGCGACATCGCCTGCCCGTGGTGCTACATCGGCAAGGCCCGCTTCGAGAAGGGGCTCGCGGACTTCGCCCACCGTGACGACGTCGAGGTGGTGCACCGCTCCTTCGAGCTCGACCCGAACCGGCCCAAGGGTGACACCGCCCCGGTGATCGACATGCTGGCGAAGAAGTACGGCCGCACCCTGGACGAGGCCCGCGCCATGGAGGCCCATGTCGCCTCCAACGCGCACTCCGAGGGGCTCGAGTACCGCACCGAGGGCCGCGACCACGGCAACACCTTCGACATCCACCGCCTGCTGCACCTCGCCAAGGAGCGCGGCCGGCAGAACGAGCTGCTCGACCTCGCCTACCGCGCCAACTTCGCCGAGGAGCGCTCCGTCTTCGACGCCGAGACCCTCGTACGGCTCGGGGTCGAGGCCGGTCTGGAGGAGGCCGAGGTCCGCTCCGTGCTCGCCGACGAGAGCGCGTACGCGGACGCGGTGCGGGCGGACGAGCGCGAGGCCGCCGAACTCGGCGCGAACGGCGTGCCGTTCTTCGTCCTCGACCGCCGCTACGGCATCTCCGGCGGCCAGCCCGTCGAGGTCTTCACCCAGGCCCTGGAGCAGGCGTGGCAGGGCCGGGCGCTGCAGCCGGTCGGCGGCGACGCCGCCGCCTGCGACGTCGACGGCAACTGCGAGGTCTGACCGGCTCCGCCCCTCCCTCGGAGCCCCGCCCCGGCCCCGGACGCGGACCGTCCGGGGCCGAGTGGTTCCCGGGGGCCTGGGATGCCTGACGGCCTCCGGACGTCTTCGGCGGAGCCGTGCACCGACTCCGCGCCCCGGCACGTCTCTGACCTGCGCACATAAGCCGGGCTTGGCTTCTCCCCATGATCAACGGCGATTGACGGCGGGTCGGGGGGACCCCAGGCTGGGGTCATGGATGCCAACGAACCCCTCGGCGGAGCCGAGTTCGCGCCGAAGCAGACGTATCTGAACACCTCCGCCTGCGCGCTGCTGCCGCGCCGCACCATCGAGGCGGTCACCCTGCTCGCCGAGGAGACGGCGGACGGCCGTCCGGCCGGGGCCGGCGACTTCGAGATCGTCGCGGAGGCCCGCGCCACCTTCGCCCGGCTCATGTCCGTCCACCCGGACCGGGTGGCCGTCGGCAGCTCGGTCTCCGTGCACATCGGGATGATCGCCCAATCGATGCCCGCGGGGGCCGAGATCCTCTTCCCCGAGGGCGACTTCAGCTCCGTCATCACACCGTTCACGGTCCGCGGCGACCTCAAGACCCGCTTCGTCCCGCTGGAGCGGCTCGCCGAGTCCATCGGCCCCGAGACCCATCTCGTCGCCTTCTCCGCCGTGCAGTCCGCGGACGGCCGGACGGCCGACTTCGCCGCCGTACGGGCCGCGGCGGCCGCGCACGGCACCCGTACGCTCGTCGACGCCACGCAGTCGGCGGGCTGGCTGCCGCTGCGGGCGGGGGAGTGGGACTACACCGTGGCCGGTGGCTACAAGTTCCTGCTCTGCCCGCGCGGGGCGTCCTTCCTCACCGTCACGGAGGAGGCGCAGGACACCCTGGTCCCGATCCACGCGGGGTGGGTGACGGGCGAGGAGCTGTGGACCAACAGCTACGGACCGGTGCGCGAACTGGCCCGGTCGGCACGGCGGTTCGACGAGCCGCCGGCCTTCCTCTCGTACCACGGGGCCGCCCGTTCGCTCGCCCTGCTCGAGGAGATCGGCATCGAGCGGATCGAGGCCCACAACAAGGCCCTCGCGGCTCGCTTCCGGGCGGGGCTCGTGGGGCTGGGGCACGCGCCGGTGCCGGACGTCTCCGGAGTCGTCGGCGTGCCGGGCCTCGGCGACCGGCAGGCCGCGCTCCGGGAGGCGGGTGTCCTGATGTCCGCCCGCGCGGGCTTCCTGCGGGCGTCCTTCCACCTCTACAACAGCGCGACGGACGTGGACCGCGCGCTGGAGGTCCTCGCCGGCTGACCCGGCTGACCCGGCCGCCCCCGGCCGACCCGGCCCCCGGCAGCCCTAGGGGGCCCGTACCGCCTTCGGCTCCGAGCAGTCGCCCGTCTCCGCGCCTCCCGACTCCGCGCACAGGTTCCCCTCGACCTTCGCCAGGAGCCGCGCGAGGTCGGCGCGCTCGGCCGGGGTGAGCCCGGCCAGGGTGTACTCCTCCAGGCCGGTCCAGACGTCCGCGACCCCCGACCGCAGCGCGCCGCCCCCGTCCGCCGCCGCGACGAGCACCGCGCGCCGGTCGGTGGGGTCCGGGCTGCGTCGCACATGGCCGCTCTGCTCCAGGCGCTGGAGCATCTTGGTGACCGTCGAGGGGTCGAGTCCCATCGCCTTGATCAGCTCCGACTGCCGGACCGGCCCGCAGTCCCACAGGCACATCATCAGGAACTCCTGGCCCGGGAAGAGCCCGACCTCCTTGAGCAGCCGGCCCGCGGCGATCCGGTGCAGCCGGGCCACACGGGACAGGGCGTGGCTCACCGGTCCCCCCAGTGCGGCGGTCGGCAGCGGCCCGCTACAGGCGGGGTCCGACGAGGGCGCGGACGGGGACTCGGGCATCGCTTGCTCCTTGCGGCGGGCTCCTGCGGGTGAGGTGTCCCAGATTACCTTGGTCGGCCAAGTAATGCGTTACAGTGACATCAGGCCGAATACTTGGCCGACCACATAAATGGTTGGGAGACCGTCATGACCACTGCCTTCGACCCCATCGACCTCGCCGGCACACGGCTCGCCAACCGCATCGCCATGGCCCCGATGACCCGCAGCCGCGCCCACAACGAGGGCCGGACCCCGACCGCACTGGTGGCCGAGTACTACGCCCAGCGCGCCTCCGCCGGCCTGATCATCACCGAAGGCACCCAGCCCTCCGCCGTCGGCCAGGGCTACCCGAACACCCCCGGCCTGCACAGCCCCGAGCAGACGACCGCCTGGCGCGAGGTCACCGACGCCGTCCACGAGCGCGGCGGCAGGATCTTCGCCCAGCTCATGCACTCCGGCCGGATCGGCCACCCCGACCTCCTCGACGGCGACCTCCACCCGGTCGGCCCGTCCGCCGTCCGCCCCGAGGGACAGCTCTACACCCTCGACGGCCTCAAGGACTTCGTCACCCCGCGTGAGCTGACCGCCGAAGAGGTACGCGCCACGGTCGCCGAGTTCGCGTCCGCCGCGCGCAACGCCGTCGCCGCCGGCTTCGACGGAGTCGAGATCCACGGGGCCAACGGCTACCTCGTCCACCAGTTCCTCGCCACCGGCTCCAACCACCGCACCGACGAGTGGGGCGGCTCCGTGGAGAACCGGATCAGGTTCGCCGTCGAGGTGGTCAAGGCCGTCGCCGCCGAGATCGGCCCCGAGCGCACCGGCCTGCGGATCTCCCCGGCCAACCCCTACAACGACATCACGGAGACCGAGTCGGAGGAGACGTACACCGCGCTGGTCGAGGCGATCGACCCGCTCGGCATCGCGTATCTGCACGTCACCGAGGCCGTCCCGGACATCCGCGAGCTGACGCTCACGCTGCGCAAGCGGTTCTCCGGCACCTTCGTCCTCAACCCGGCGACCGAGGGCCCGACCGGGGCCGAGTCGCTGGCCCTGATCGAGGACGGGACCGCGGACATGGTCGCGTACGGCCAGCTCTTCATCGCCAACCCCGACCTGCCGGCCCGGCTGCGGAACGACGGCCCGTACAACACCCCGGACCGTGCCTCCTTCTTCGGCGGCGACCACCGCGGCTACACCGACTACCCGGCGCTGTGAGGGACCCGGGGGGGGGGGCCCCCCGCCCCCCCCCCCCCCCCGGGGGAGCCGGCGCGCCGCCCCCCCCCCCGGGGGGGGCCCCCCCCCCCGCAAAACCGCCCCCCCCCCC
>NZ_JBHWBS010000028.1:0-53233 GCF_042735655.1 Streptomyces sp. NPDC059567
CGGCGGCCCGGCGTCGCCCCCCACGGGGTCCGTTATCCACCGTGTGCGGCCCGCGGCGCAACCCCCCCCGAGTCGCGGGGCGCCCCTGCACGAGGGGCGCCCGTCTCGTCGGTCGGATGTCCGCCGGGCTCAGCTCAGGATGATCATCGAGCCCTGTCCGAGGCTCCGCGTCGCCGCAGCGTGCAGCCCGAGCCACACGTGGCGCTCGCGCGCGAACGGATTGTCGTCGTACGCGATGGCCCCCGCCGGCTCCTCGAGCGCGGTGGGACGCTCCGGCGGGAGCGGGGCGGCCGGCGGGTTCGCCGGGTCGATCCCGATCGCCGGGGCGACGAACTCCAGCTCCCGCAGCAGCCCGTGCGAGGACCCCAGCGGGCCGCCGCCCTCCAGCAGCTCGTCGTTGGAGAGCGGGGCCGGGAAGTCCACGGGGACGTACGCGCCGGCGTGGTCGTAGTGCCAGACCAGATGGGACTGCTGTGCGGTCGCCTCGAACATCTCGAGGAGCTGCTCGTAGTCACCGCCGAGCTCGTCGACCGGTTCGACGGCGAGACCGCACATCAGCAGCAGATAGGCGCGGCGGAGGAAGTGCAGGGCCTCGTAGTCGAATCCGGCGACGGGCGCCACGTCGCCCGAGAGCCCCGGCATGTAGGCGAAGACGGGAACGGTGGGCAGACCGGACGCGGTCAGGGCCTTGTCGTAGGCGGCGATCTCTTCGGCGAAGGGATTGTCGGGGCTGTGGCACAGCACGTCGACAAGAGGGACCAGCCACAGGTCACAGGCCAAGGGAGGCTCTCTCTCCGTCAGTTGCAGGGACGGCCAGGGTAGTCGGCGCGGTCCGTGCCGCACACCTGCTGGTGACCTGCCCTTCGACGCCCCCGCCGACACCCCCGGGCCGGCGTCACTCCGAGAGGCTGTCCAGGCGGTCCGCCCATGCCAGGGACTGGGTGTTGTACGCCTGGACGACCGCGACGGCCGCCTCGGCGTCGCCGAGCGTGAGCGCGTCGACGAGGTCGACGTGCCCGCTCCACAGCCAGCCGAGGACATCGCGGTCGGACCGCAGATACGGCACGGAGAACACCCATGCCTGGACCCGCAGCCGGTGCAGGAAGTCGGCGATGTAGTCGTTGTTGGAGACCAGCCTGGCCAGTTCGCGCCAGTAGCGGATGTCGTATCCGATGAGGATGTCCAGGTCGCCCGCGCGGGCCGCCCGCGCCGCCGCCTCGCCCCGGCGCCGTACGGATACGAGCGCGACCCCGCGGGAGACGTCGGGACCGGGCGGTTGGGTGACGGGGTCGTGGCGGCGGAAGATGCCGTCCACGACGAGCATCCGGGCCTCGACCATGCCGCGGTAGTCGTCGACCGTGAACTGGTGCACCCGGAAGCCGCGGTGCTGGTCGGAGTCGAGGAGCCCCTGCGCGGAGAGGTCGACGAGGGCTTCGCGCACGGGTGTCGCCGACACCTCGTACTGCTCGGCGATCTGCTTGACGGTGAATTCCTCGCCGGGCTGCAAACGCCCAGCGAGCACTTCGTCACGGAGCGCGTCCGCGATCTGCCGCCGCAGGGTGTTGCGGGTGACAGCTCCGCTCGCGGGCATCTTGGTCGGCCCCCTCCGTCCGGCTTCGGACACCCTAGACCAGACGGAGGGAAGGCTCCGTGACGCCGGTTACGCGACGTTTGCGCCACCGCGCGCGTGCCCGGTGGCGCGCATTACGCGGTGTGCTCGTCGGCCACGCTCAGCGCCGCGTCGAGGGCGGCGAGGCCCTCCTTGGCCTCGGCCTCCGAGACGTTGCAGGCGGGGACGGCGTGGGTGCGGTTCATGTTGATGAAGGGCCACAGGCCGTGCTTCTTGGCCTCCGCGCCGAACGCGGCCATGGGGGCGTTCGCCGCGCCCGTCGCGTTGTACGGGACGAGCGGCTCGCGCGTCTCCTTGTTCTTGACCAGGTCGAGCGCCCAGAACGTGCCCATGCCGCGGACCTCGCCGACGGACGGGTGGCGCTCGGCGAGCTCGCGCAGGCCGGGGCCGAGGACGGTCTCGCCGATGTGGGCGGAGTGCTCGACGACCTTCTCGTCCTCCATGACCTGGATGGTGGCGACGGCGGCGGCGCAGGCGAGCGGGTGACCGGAGTAGGTCAGTCCGCCCGGGTAGGGCCGCTTGTCGAAGGTCGCGGCGATCTCGGCGCTGATGGCGACGCCGCCGAGGGGCACGTAACCGGAGTTCACGCCCTTGGCGAAGGTCATCAGGTCGGGCACGACGTCGAAGTGCTCGGCGGCGAACCACCTGCCGGTGCGGCCGAAGCCGGCCATGACCTCGTCGAGGACGAAGACGATGCCGTACTTGTCGCAGATCTCGCGGACGCCCGCGAGGTAGCCGGGCGGCGGCGTCATGATGCCGGCGGTGCCGGGGACGGTCTCCAGGATGATCGCGGCGATGGTCGCCGGACCCTCGAAGGCGATGGTGTCCTCCAGGTGCGCGAGGGCACGCTCGCACTCCTGCTGCTCGTTCTCGGCGTAGAACGGCGAGCGGTAGAGGAACGGCGCCCAGAAGCGCACGACGCCGGCGGAGCCGGTGTCGGAGGCCCAGCGGCGCGGGTCGCCGGTGAGGTTGATCGCGGTGGAGGTGGCGCCGTGGTACGAGCGGAAGGCGGAGAGCACCTTGTGGCGGCCCGTGTGCAGACGGGCCATCCGTACGGCGTTCTCGACGGCCTCGGCGCCGCCGTTGGTGAAGAAGATCTTGTCCAGGTCGCCGGGGGTGCGCTCGGCGATGAGGCGTGCGGCCTCGGAGCGTACGTCGATGGCGAAGGCGGGCGCGAAGGTGGTGAGCTTCGCGGCCTGCTCCTGGATGGCGGCGACCACGCGGGGGTGCTGGTAGCCGATGTTGGTGTAGACGAGGCCGCTGGTGAAGTCGAGGTAGCGGTTGCCGTCGTAGTCCCAGAAGTACGAACCCTCGGCACCGGCGACGGCGAGCGGGTCGATCAGGCCCTGGGCGGACCAGGAGTGGAACACGTGCGCACGGTCGGCGGCCTTCACGGCCGCGCCGGCCTGGGGGTCGGGTTCGACATGAGGGGTCATATGCCCAGGGTAAGGACGCGCAGGTCGGAGCGGCCATGACCATCTTGTCCACCGAGACCGCGGGCGACGCGACACGTTGCCGCGCCCACTCCGCGCGGACGCGCCGGCCCCGTACCCCCTCCGGTGCCCGCCCTTCCTCAGCATTGACAGCATCCTGTCGACATGACAGCCTTCTGTCATACAAGGAACGGCACCGACACGAACGCTGGAGGCCCCGAAATGCCCCGCACCGTCCACCTCGCCGTATACGACACCCTCGCCGACTGGGAGACCGGCCACGCCACCGCCTGGCTCGCCCGCTCCGGCTTCACCGTCAAGACCGTCGGACTCGTCGCCGACAAGCCCGTCACCACCATCGGCGGCATGCGGATCGTCCCCGACCTCTCCCTCGAAGACCTCCGCCCGGAGGACAGCGCGCTGCTGGTCCTCCCCGGCGCCGATCTCTGGGACACGAGCGACGACCTCGCGCCCTTCGCGGCGGCGGCCCGCCGCTTCCTCGATGCCGGCGTCCCCGTCGCCGCGATCTGCGGCGCCACCGCCGGCCTGGCCCGCGAGGGCCTCCTCGACGACCGCGCGCACACCAGCGCCGTCTCGTTCTACCTGGCCGCGACCGGCTACAAGGGCGGCGAGCTGTACGTCGACGCCGACGCGGTCACGGACAAAGGCGTCGACGGCCTCGGCGACCTGATCACCGCGGGACCGACCGAGCCGGTCGCCTTCGCCCGCGAGGTGCTCGGGAACATGGGCGCCTTCGACGGCACCAGGCTGGACGCCTGGTACCGCCTCTTCCACGACTCCGACCCGGCGGCGTACGAAGAGCTGAACGCGGACGAAGAGGCATCGTGAGCCGGGAGCAGCAGGACGCCCTCGCCCGCACCGCGCTGAGCGTCTTCCGGCTCAACGGCCAGTTCCTCGCCGCCTCGGAGGAACTGGCCCGCCCCGTCGGCCTCACCGCCGCCTGGTGGCAGGTCCTCGGCGCCGCACTCCGCACCCCGCAGCCCGTCGCGGGCATCGCCCGCACCATGGGCATCACCCGCCAGAGCGTCCAGCGGATCGCGGACCTCCTGGTGGAGCGGGGGCTCGCGGTGTACGAGCCCAATCCGGCGCACCGGCGCGCCAAGCTCCTGTCGCCGACCCCGGAAGGGCTGGCGGCCGTCGAACGGCTCGACCCCGGCCACGCCGACCTCGCGGCCCGACTCGCCGACGCCCTCGGCGGCCAGGCCGAGTTCGACGAGACCGTACGGGTCCTGGAGCGGCTCTCCAGGGCGCTGGAGGCGGTCACCGAGGCGGATCCTGCTCCCCCGGTCGGTACATGGCCCCCGTCACGTACTCCATCGCCCGAGTGAAGACGGGGTCCGTCATCCGGCGGCCCATCTCCTCCTCGTCGACGTCCTCGATGTGGGTCTGGATCCACCAGAGATTCCCGAACGGATCGCGGACCCGGCCGACCTTGTCGCCGAAGAAGAGGTGGGTCACCTCCGTGACGGACGTGCCGCCCGCCTCGACGGCCTGCCGGTGCGTGGCCTCCGCGTCCTCCACGTACAGCCGGATGAACGCGGGGGTCGCCTCCCAGCCCGGCGGGCTGTCGAAGGCCATCAGCCGGCCGTTCCCGATCCTGAGCTCGGCGTGCCCGATCTTCCCGTCGTCCATGACGACCCGGCCCAGGTCCTCGGCCCCGAAGGCGCGCTCCAGGTAGTCGATGAGCCCGGCGGTGTCGTGGCCGATGATCCAGGGGGTGACGGTGGTGTACCCCTCGGGGATCGGCTGGACCTGACGCTGATCCTGCTTGTTCTCGCTCATGCCCCGAAGGTAGGCGGCAATGAGGCCGGATCCTGTCCTAGTTCGCCAGCATTTCGGTGACCGCGCTGCGCAGAAGCAGCGGATGCACGAACCTCCCCGGCCCGGTCGGCGGAAACCGCCAGGCCAGCGGCCAGGTCCGCCCCGTCAACGCCGGTACGGGTACGTAACTCACATGGGCGGGCCCGGCATTGAGCCGGGTCACACCACGCGGCCAGGTCCGCCGTGCGGTCGTCCCGGCCGGAACCAGGAAGTAGACGCCCCGCCGGCCGTTCGCCTCGGTGACGACCGGGCCGGGATCGCCGCCCGTGAGCTCTTCCATCCAGTCGGCGAGCCGACGGCCGTCCCCGCCGTCGACACGGACGGCGTCGAATTGCACGCCGGCCTTACGGAGTTGGAATCCGGAAACTGGAATCCAATCCATGTTTGCCTGTCGATTCTCTGCATTCACGAGGACATGTTCCCGCGTCGAAGCTAGCGTTTTCCACGACTGAGGAGGGCGCGTCGGCAACCCCTTGACCTGCGCCAACGCACCTTACAGTCAGTCGAATTCGGCGGGGAGCAGTTGAGACCGGTTGAGATCGGTTGAGTCCGGATGGGGACGGTAATGGCGCGTGCGGAGAACAAGGAAACGGCAGGTCCGGCGGCGCGGATGGCGGCCGCGGTGGCGAAGAGATTGCGGTTGAAGAAAGGATGGACACAGGAGCAGTCGGGGGCGCGAATGGGTTACACCGGCGCGGCCATCAGCGCCATGGAGTGCCTTTCGCAACCGGTGAGCGACGAGATGCTGGTGAAGCTGGAGGAGGTACTGGGAGACGGCACGGGCATCTTCGAGGAGATGCGGGAGCTGGTGCGGCTGGAGAAGCTGCCGGAGCAGTTCAGGGGCTATGCGCCGATCGAGCAGAAGGCGGTGAGCCTGTGTCTGTACGCGAGCCATGTCGTGCACGGGCTCTTCCAGACGGAGACGTACGCGCGGGCGCTGATCGCGGGTGGGTATCCGGAGCCGACGCCGGAGCGGGTGGAAGAACTGGTGGTCGGGCGTATGGCGCGCAAGGCGCTCTTAGACCGCAAGCCGCCGTGCGAGATCGAGCTGGTGCTGGACGAGTCGGTGCTACGACGGCCGATCGGGAGCGAGGAGATCACGCGCGAGCAGCTCGCGCACCTCGTGGAGTGCGCGCGGAGGAGAAATGTGAACCTTCAGGTCCTGCCGCTGAACGCGGGCCTGGGCGGCGAGTACGCAGGTGCCCGGGGCGAGTTGAACCTGGTCGAGACCCCGGCCCACGACCGTGTGACGTTCCTGGAGATCCAGGGCGAGAGCCTGCTGATCACCGAGCGGGCAAAGGTCAGTACGCACATGCAGCGGTATGCGAAGATCCGGGCACAGGCCCTGGACCCGCGCGGGTCGCTGGGCCTCATCGAGCAGTTGGCAGGAGAACTGAGATGAGCGAGACCCTGCGCTGGTTCAAGTCCAGCTACAGCGACGATGGCGGCGGCAACTGCGTCGAAGTGGCCTTCGACTGGCACAAGTCGTCCTACAGCGACAGCGGCGGCGGCGACTGCGTCGAGGTCGCCACCTGCCCCCACTCCGTCCACCTCCGTGACTCCAAGGTGCCCGACGGGCCCAGCTTCGCCGTCGCTCCGGCCTCCTGGTCCGCGTTCCGGCCCCCGTGCCCGGACTGCCGCCGGCCCGGATGTGTCGGGGCCCTGTCGGGCACCCGTCCGGGACGCGTCCCGGACGGGAACGGCCTTGAGCGGTCGCTCGGCGGGCGACAAGAGTTGCGCTCTGTCAGGGCCTCGGCATCCACCGGGGCCCCACTCGCGACAGAGGAGCCTTCATGCGCATCCGTATGCTCGCAGCGGCGGGAGTCCTCGCCGGCGCCGCGCTGACCGCGACCACCGTGGTCCCCGCCCAGGCGACCCCCGCACCGGCACCGGCCCAGGCGTCCGCCGGGTGGGCGATGTCGATCGGCGGGCCCATCAGGTCCTGTGACGCGGCGAGTTGCCGCGTGGTCTACCAGACGTCGTACGGCGAGGACGTCTACTGGACGACCAGCAGGATCAACTCGGCGGGCAACCGCTGGTACAAGGTGACGTCCCCGGCGTCCGGCTGGATCTACTGCGGGAACATCAGCGCCCCCTGCTGACGGCAGCACCATGACCTGACATGACAACGATTCCCGGGGCCCTGTCGGGCGTCCCGGGAATCGTTGTCATGCGCGTACGGAACTCAGCAGTACAGGTTCGCGCCGGTCGGCACGCCGAGGATCTGCGTGAACTGCTGGTACTTGCTCACGCGGCTCTGGACCTGCGCCGGGTTCTTGCCGTCGCACTCCAGCGCGCCGTTGATCGAGCGGATCGTCTGGCCGAAGCCCGCGCCGTTGACCATGGCGTTGTGGCCGGTCATCGTGCCGGGGCCGTTCTGGGTGTTCCAGTACCAGAGGCCGGTCTTCCAGGCGATGGGCGCCTCGCGCTCGACGCGGTAGGGGTTGTTGAGCAGGTCGATGCCGAGGGCGTCACCCGCGGCCTTGTAGTTGAAGTTCCAGGAGAGCTGGATGGGGCCGCGGCCGTAGTAGGCGGCCTGGCCGGCGGGGCAGCCGTAGGGCTGGCTGCTGTCGCAGTAGTGGGGGTAGTTGGCGGTGTTCTGCTCGACGATGTGGACCAGCCCGCCGGTCTCGTGGCTGACGTTGGCGAGGAAGGCGGCGGCCTCCTGCTTCTTCACCGTGTCGTTGCCGGTGTTGGCGAAGCCGGGGTAGGCGCTGAGGGCGGCCGTGAGACCGCT
The DNA here is from genome assembly GCF_042735655.1 of Streptomyces sp. NPDC059567. Classification (NCBI taxonomy): domain Bacteria; kingdom Bacillati; phylum Actinomycetota; class Actinomycetes; order Kitasatosporales; family Streptomycetaceae; genus Streptomyces; species Streptomyces sp. NPDC059567. The sequence goes on from NZ_JBHWBS010000028.1 coordinate 7,643, forward strand.
GTACGTGTAGAAGGAGTTCCGACTCGGGAACATCTGGTTGAACTGGGCCTCGGAGACGACGAACCCGGAGGGGTTCGGGTCCGTACCGCCGCCGCCACCGCAGGCGCCCTCGTCGCGCCAGACGTCGGACGAGCCGGGGCGTTCGTTCTGGGTCCACCACTTGGCGTACCAGTTGTGGCCGTTGTACGAGGCGGTCATGCCGCCGGTGTACACGCTGCCGGAGTTCCAGGCGGCCACGCAGGCGGGCGCCGCGCCCGCGCTGGATGCCGGGATGAACACGGCCAGTCCGACGGCCGTACAGAGTGCGGACAGGAGAATGAGCAGACGTCGCTTCATGCGCTCGCCCTTCCGTGGGGGAAGGCCAGCGAATCGTCTTTGGTCTGGACCTGTCAAGGTCTAGACCATCACTTGTGACAAACGGTGGTCGAACCACTCGGCGACCGGCTCAATGGTTGAGCACGCGCTCCAACAAGCTTGTGAGCAGCTCGCGTTCGAGCCTCGACAGCGGCTCCATCAGCTCGTCCTGCACTCCGGCGAACACCTCGTCCAGGCGCTCCAGGTGGCTACTTCCCTGCTCGGTCAGGGTGATGACGTTGCGTCGGCGGTCCTCGGGGTCGGGGGTGCGCTCGACGTGCCCGCGCTCGGCGAGTTCGTTGATGACGGCGACGAGATCGCTGCGGTAGATGCCGGTGCGGCGACTCAGGCCGGCCTGGCTGGTCGGGCCGTACTCGTCGAGGGAGGCGAGCACCGCGTAGTGCCATTTGCGGGCGTCCTCCCCCGCGAGCCCCTCGCTGATCAGGCGGTCCGCGCGGGCGGCGGTCAGGGCCAGCAGGCGGCTGGGCAGACCGCGGAGGCGGGCCGGGGTCTGGCGCTCATCCATCTCGGAGGCGTCGCCTCCGCTGTCCGTCGTCATGGCCGCAGATTACCCCTTGCGTTAGTGGCCCGAACGATGTAGCTTCGTTAGTGTCATAAACGTTAGGGCAGTAAACGTTAGAGGGGTGAACGGATCATGGCGACGATCGATGTCCTCGACTCGACGATGCACTACGGGGAGTCGAGGGCGGCCCCCCTCGTCTTCGGCCCGGCCGGCCACCAGGCCCCGGAGGACCGCCCGAAGGAGATCGCAGCCGCGATCACGGACTGGGCGGACCGCCATGGGCTGGGGCTGTAGCGCCCAAGGCTCCCGCGGCACGGGGGCTGACCGCGGGAGCGGCACGGTGACGGGCAGCGGGAGCGGCACGGGGGCTGACCGCGGCGGCGGCACGGCGGCCGACCGCGGGACCGGCACGGTGGCTGACCGTGGGAACGGCACGGTGACGGGCCGCGGGGGCGGCACGGGGGCTGACCGCGGGAGCGGCGCCGTGGCTGAGCGCAAGGCCGGCGCGGTCGTCGGCCGCGGGACCGACAGCGAGGCCGGCGCCGTGGCCGGCCGCGGGGGCGGCCGCGGGGGCGGTCGGTCCCGGGCCGGGTTGCGGGTGCTCTGCGCCGCGTGTCGGTCGCGGCGGCGCCCCCGTGCCTCAGATCATCAGGATCATGCGGCCCGGCCGGTGCCCCGCCTCCGCCCTGCGGTGAGCCTCCGCGACCTCCTCCAGCGGCATGACGTCGGCCACCCGGGTGATGATCTCCCGAGCCGCCACCTTCTCCAGGGTCTCCTTCAGTCGTGCGGCGTCCGGCTTCCCACGGACGGTCTCGACGCGGATGTTCCGTTCGGGGGCCGGCGTCCGGTTGGCGGCGAGCGCGACGAACACGCCGCCGTCCTTCACCACCGGGAGAACCGGAGCAGCGTGGAGCGCCCCGTCGAAGACCGCGTCGACCCCCTCCGGGACGAAGTCCAGCACCTTCCGGACCACGTCCTCGGGTGTGCCGCGGGTGACGCTGTGCTCCGCGCCGAGGACCTTCAGTTCGTGCTCGTCGCCCTCGTGGGCGACGGCCACCACCCGCAGTCCGGCCGCCGCGGCGTACTGCAGCGCGAGGCGGCCGACCACCCCGCTCGCGCCGGTCACGACCAGCGTCGACCCTGCCGGGAGCCCGAGCCGGTCGAGGCTCTGCTGGGCGGTGGCAGAGGCGAGCGGGATGGAGGCGGCCACCGTGTAGTCCACGTCGTCCGGGATGGGGGCCACCCACTCCGGGGCGACCCGTACGACCTCGGCGTACGTGCCCTCGCCCGTCAGCTCCTGCCACCAGGGCACGAACCCGGCCACGCGGGTCCCGGCCGCCATGCCCGGCACCGGATCGAGGAGCTTGCCCGCGAAGTCCGTCCCGAGGACGAACGGGGGCTTGAGGTCGCCGACCTCGTCGGCGTACACGCCGGCGCGGATCCGCAGATCCGCCTGGTTCACACCGGCCGCCTTCAGGCGCACCCGTACGCGCCCCGGGACGTCTCCGGCCTCGGGCTCGGGCCGGCGGGCCATCCTCAGGACCTCAGGGCCACCGTAGGCGGTCACTTCGACGACACGCATGGGGTTCCTCTCCGACGGGCCCCCTCGTGGCCATTACACCCACGGTCCTCACCCCCGGCAACACATGCTCCGCCAACCCGTGCCGCCCCGCGACCGCCGCTGAACGAAGGGAGAACTCCACATGGCGGGATGCGACCTCCCCCACGGAACCGCACGCGCGTCCGTACCGTCTCGGTCGTGGACTGGGTCACCGCTGAGAACGTCATCGCCGTGGTCACCGCGCTCCTCGGTGTCCTCGTCTCCGCCGGCGTGGTCGCGTACGAGCGCTTCCTCCAGCGGGGGCGACGGCTCGGCTACCGCGTGCAGCTCAACACCCCGCTGCGCGACGCGGGCGAGACCGCCGGTGACCTCACCCTGTGGGACGGCGACATCGGCGATTCCAACGGGTCCACGCTCGTGCTGCTCCGGATCGAGAACGACGGCCTGCGGGACATCACCCACGGCGACTACACCCAGGGGGACGACACCGGAGGACTGAAGGTCACCTTCGGCGACCGGCTCGTGCGGGCCGTCGTCGCGACGATCCCCCGCGCGTTCGAGCCGGTGAAGATCGACATGGCCGCGGGTCTCGGGCTGCGGAAGCACGAGAACTCCGTCCTGATACCGAAGGTGTCGCTCGAACGGAAGCAGTACTTCAAGCTGCTCGTCCTGCTCTCCGGCAGCGTGCTCGAAGGCGCGATCCGGCTCAACGGCTTCCATGAGACGGTCGAGGTCCACCACAACAAGAGCATGAGTGTCGACGACCGCAGACCGACGTTCAGCCCCGCCGCCCGGAACATCACCCTCGTCCTCGCCGCCTGCGTGCTCGCCCTCGCCACGATCATCGTCCGCAGCGACACCCCGCCCCCGATCGGCTGCGCCCGGGGCACGCTGCGGGTCACCGGATCGACCGCGTTCGCCCCGGTGGTGCGGGAGCTGGCCAAGAAGTACGAGAAGGACTGCGAGGGCGCCACGGTCGTGGTGGACGCGCACGGTTCGACGGCCGGCATCAGGGAGTTGGCGACGGTCGGCGCCGAGAGCGGCAACAAGGGCTCCCCGGCCGTCATCGCCCTCTCCGACGGGCGCAAGCCCGGCGGCTATCCGCAGCTGCGCGAAAGCATGGTCGCCGTCTCCCTGTTCACGCTCGTCCTGAACGACGCGATACCGGTCACCAACCTCACCCTCGACGAGGTCCGCCGGCTGTACCACGGCGAGATCACCAACTGGAACCAGATCCCCGGCGGGCCGAACCGTCCGGTCCTACTGGTCAGCCGGGGCGCCAACTCCGGTACGCGGGAGGTATTCCAGCGCCGCGTCCTCGGCCGCAACGAGCCCGCGAACTCCTCGCTCGACTGTATGACCAAGGATGACCCGGAGGCTCCGGTCGTACGCTGCGAACTCGACACCACCGACCAGGTCCTGTCGACCGTCGCCAAGCTCCCGGGCGCCATCGGCTACACCGAACTGCGCTCCGGCACCGGGCTGAAGGGCCTGCACCGGGTGTCGATCGACGGGCGCGTGCCGAACGTCGACGAGATCGGCGAGTCGACGTACCCGTACCGGGAGATCGAATACGCCTACACCTGGGGACAGCCGCCGGCCGACTCGCTGACCTCCAGTTTCCTCACCTACCTGAGCCGGGGCGGCGGCCAGGACATCATCCGCGTCCACGGCCACCTGCCGTGCGCTACACCCAAGGGCCTGCGGATCTGCGGTGAAGGGTGACAACGGGGGGAGAACTGGTGGGACCGGTCTGGCATCCTCTTTCGACGTGGAGCCATTGAACGCGGAAGACCCGGTCAGCATCGGCCCGTTCCGCCTGCTCGGCCGACTGGGCGTGGGCGGGATGGGACGGGTGTTCCTGGCGCGTTCGGCCGGCGGCCGGACGGTCGCGGTGAAGGTCGTGCACGCCGAGTTGGCGGCGCAGGAGGAGTTCCGGCGCCGGTTCGCCCGTGAGGTGGCCGCCCTGGAGCGGGTCGGCGGCACGGGCACGACCCCCGTCCTCGGTTCGGACACGTCAGCCGAAGCCCCCTGGGTGGCCATCGGCTACGTACCGGGGCCGTCGCTGCGGACCGTGGTGGGCGACGAGTTCGGGCCGCTGCCGTCCGCGACCGTACGGGCGCTGGCGTCCGGGCTCGCGCGGGCGCTCACCCATGTGCACACCGCCGGACTCGTCCACCGCGATCTGAAGCCCTCGAACGTGCTGCTCACCGTCGACGGCCCGCAGATCATCGACTTCGGCATCGCCCGCGCCGTCGACACGATCACCGACGGCGGACTGACCAGCACCGGAGCGGTGGTCGGCTCGCCCGGCTTCATGTCCCCGGAGCAGGTACGCGGCGAGAAGCTGACGCCGGCCTCGGACATCTTCTGCCTCGGCTCGGTTCTCGTGTACGCGGCGACCGGCCACTCCCCGTTCGGTACGGCGGACAGCGGCGTCCACGCCACCATGTTCCGCATCGCCCACGACGAGCCCGATCTGACCGACCTCGCGCCGGAACTCGCCGGCGTGGTGCGGGCCTGCCTGGCCAAGGACCCGGCGGCCCGGCCCTCGGCCACCGAGCTGGTGGAGACGATCACGGTCGCCGACCCGTGGCTGCCGGCGGAGGTGCTGGCCCGCCTCGGCCGCCACGCCGCGCGGGTCCTGGAGGCCGAGGCGGAGTCGACCGCCACCGACGGCACCCCGGCAAGCCCCGACGACCCCACACCTCCGCCGGCCCCGAAGCCGCCCAAGCGGCGGCGCACCGGCCTGATCGCCGCCGCCACGGCCCTCGTCGTCGCCGCGGCGGCCACGCTCACCTATGTCTTCTGGCCGGACCCGGACAAGGGCATGGACGAGCAGAAGAACCAGGCGCGCGGCAAGACCGGTGATGTGTCCGCCCGCCCGGCGGGGATCGTGCCCGCGGCGTTCCTCGGTGCCTGGGAGGGCGTCCAGCGCGGCTCGGCCGACCACCCCAGGGCGACCATGCGGATCGAGATCGGCCAGGGTGCCGCGGGCGCCAAGACCGCCGTCTACGTCCAGGTGAACGAGGAGCAGCTGTGCATGGGGCGCTCCCGGCTCGTCTCCGCCGACGAGGACAAGGTGGTCCTCGGCGAGTCCGACGTCACCACGAGCGTCCCCGCCCAGCGCTGCACGCCCGCCGCCCACCAGACCCTCACGCTGCGCTCCCCCGAGGTCCTGGAGTGGACCTCGGGAGCCGCGAAGACCACCTTCCGCAAGGCCAAGACCGGCACGAACATCGTGCCGACGCAGTTGATCGGCCGGTGGAAGATGGAGAACGACCCGCTGATCTTCGGCGAGAACGTCGACCGCTACAGCGACGAGGTGACCATCACCCAGGGCCCCGTCGGCTCCACCGTCTTCCGTCGTGTGCACGTCTACCCGCGCACCGACGACGAGGGCAACCCGACCCCCGACTCGGTCGCCTGCACCTTCACGGCGATCCTCGCCGGCTCCGGAACGCCCCTGATCATCGGCCCGGGAACCTCGGACCCGGACGCCTCCGACCGCGACTGCGAGCGGGCCGACATCTCCGGCTATCTGTCGGTCGTCCCGTTCAAGGGACGGGAGAGGCTGCTGGTCTTCCCGATGCTGGACGGGGAGCCTGGCGAGTACTACCGCCCCTAGGGGCCGGCCGCGCCGCCGTGTCCCGTGGGGCAGGGGCCGGCCGCGCCGCCGTGCGCGATCCGGGCCGTCTGCAGCGGGGTCACGGTGGCCCAGGTGTTCGTTTCCGGACTGTATGCCTCCACCGTGGCGAGAGGGGGGTTGACGGGGTCGTTGCCGCCGAAGACGTAGACGCACGTCCCCCGCAGCCCCCGCCCCTCGGCGCACGGCGCGGTGGCGGCCGCGGTGGCGGTGCGGGCGGTCGGCATGTCCGGCAGGGTCAGCCAGGTGTTGGTCTCCGTGCTGTACGCCTCCGCCGTTGCCAGGGCCGGGCCGCTGATGGTCGTTCCCCCGACGGCGTACACACAGTCCCCTCGCACCCCTTCGGGGCAGGGAGCGGTCGAGGAGGCGACCGAAATGCGAGGTGTCTTCATCTGCGGCAGTGTGGCCCACGCGTTGGTGCTGGGGCTGTACGCCTCGAACGGGGCGATGCCTTGGTTCCCGGCTCTGCCGATGGCGTAGACGCAGGTGTCGAGCAGACCCTCCGGGCAGTGCGCCGCCGTGGACGGGAAGGCGGTGCGGGCGGTCGGCATCGACGGCACCGACACCCACACGCCTTGCGCGGTCGCGGACCCGGCCGCCATCGCCAGCAGCGGGGCGAGTGCCAGCACCGCCAGCCGCCGCCGGCCCCGGCTGGGTCACAGGGTCCCATCGTCAGTGGCGCGCTGACCAGGACGTTCCCGGTCGGCCCTAGAGCAGCGCGATCACGCGCTCGACCGCCGCGACGAGCGGGGCGCCGATCGCGCCCGCCGCGCCGGCGATCTCCGCGATCCGGTCCAGTGCCCGACGCCGCTCCTCCGGCTCGGCGGCCGGACCGGCGGCGATGGCCGGCAGGGTGGCGTCGAGGGACTGCGCCGTACCCGCGGGCACGTTGCCGCGCAACTCCACGAGCAGGCGGAGCAGCTCCTGGACGGCGGCCTCCATGGCGGGAGACACGGCCTGGGCGCCGACCGTGCCCGACTGGTGGTTCACCATGCCGGTGTTGTTCGTCCCGTCGTGCATGTTGACGGTGTTGCCGTAGAAGTAGTTGTCGCCGCTCATCCGTTGGACATCCCCACGTTGCCATTGCCGCCGTACATGTTCACGGCGTTGCCGAAGTAGTAGTTGCTGGGGTTGCTGATCGTCAGCCGCTCCACGCGCACGCTGAGTTCCGTGTCCGGGTTCTCTATGGCGTACGCGACCTGGTGAACGAGCTGGTTCAGATGGTCGGGGCGCCCGGTGACCAGGGCGGTCGACTGCCCGTTCGACTCAACGGCCATCACGAAGTGGGAAGACGCGGTCACCACCGTGAGCATGTCCACGAGGAAGTAGATCAGTCCGCCCACACTGATCACCCAGACGAACTGGAGGGTACCGCCGAACGCCCCCTCCTCCCGGGAGAGGAACGAAGCGATACCGCCGAACAGGGTGAACGCCATCGCCATCAGGAGCGTGATCGCCGTGCGCTTCAGAAAGTGCAGCACGGCTTCCTTGCGGCGGGGATGGAGCACGAACGTGTAGACGCGAGCGACGTTCTGGAGCGGATAGACCGCCCCGCCCACCCACAACAGCCGCCTCGTCACGGTCAGATCGAGGGAGCCCGGAAGCCCGGCCGCCGAGGCCGGAGGGGGTCCCGGCGGACGCTGCGGAACCGGCGAACTCGACGACGAAGGCGGACCCTTCGGCGGCTCCGGCACCGTCGACCGCTGGGGTTCCGGTGGCTGCTGAGGCGTCGGTGACTCTGTCGCTTCCATGATTCCCCCTGAGATGAAACGGCATCGGAGCGGAGCCACATTAGGCACTCGAAGTACTCCGCCACACAAGGCGACTTCAGGCCTCACGCAGCCCGTTTCGGGGCACGGCCTGCACCCAAACCCCTCGCTGCGGCCCGCGCGTAGTCCTGGACGAGCTGTCGGGTGTCGTCCGCGCGCCAGGCCAGGGCGAAGCGGCTCGGGGACAGCCCGTCGACAGGCAGGACGACGACCCCGCCCCGGGTGAGCAGCGGCGCGTTGCCCGCGGCCACCAGGCAGACGCCGAGGCCGTCGACGAGCGCCTCGTACGTCTCGTCCGTGCTGGCGATCTCCCCGCCGATCACCGCGGGCCGGCCCTCGCGCGCGTCCAGCGCCAGCCAGTGGTCCCGCAGTTCGGGTGTGGTGGCGGGCAGCGCGAGGAACGGTTCGTCGAGGAGCTCGGCGAAGTCGACGCGCTCGCGCCCGGCGAGCGGATGCGTCTCGGACAGGGCGACCAGGCGGGGTTCGGTGGCGACGACGACCCAGCGGTAGCGCTCGGCATCGGCCAGGGGCAGCCAGACGAAGGCGACGTCGCTCGTGCCGTCGGCGAGTCCGGCCGTCGGGTCCTCCCAGCCCACCTGTCGCAGCTTCAGCCGGATCTCCGGGTGGGCCTCGGTGAAGCGGGAGCGGATCGCCGGCAGCAGCCCGCCGCGGCCGGGGCTGGTGGACATCCCGACGACGAGCGTGGCCTGCTCGTCGGCGCGGGCCCGTCGCACGGCCTCGTCCGCCTCCGCCCAGGCGGCGAGCACGGCACGGGCGTGGGGCAGCAGCGCCGTACCGACGGGGGTGAGGCGGACGCCGTGCCGGTCGCGGTCGAAGAGCGGGGCCCCGAGCTGCCGCTCCAGCGCCCTGATCTGCTTGCTGAGCGCGGGCTGGGAGACGTACAGCTTCTCGGCGGCGCGGGTGAAGTGCAGCTCCTCGGCGACGGCGACGAAGTACCGCAGGTCCCGCCCGTGCACGTCCATGGTCATAACCATGGGTTATCACGACAGGTCTTGGACCGGCAACGACCGTGTGGCACAGGCTGGTTGTGTCACCGATACGAGGGAGAGCGGTCCGCATGAGCAAGGTCTGGCTGATCACGGGTGCCAACGGCGGTTTCGGACGCGCCTTCGCCGAGGCGGCGGTCGCGGCCGGCGACGTGGTCGTCGCCGCGGCCCGCCGGGTGGCGTCCCTGGACGAGCTGGTCGCGGCCCACCCGGACCAGGTCGACGCGGTCGCGCTCGACGTCACCGAGACGGCGGCGATCGACCGGGTCGTGGGCGAGGTCGCCGAGCGCCACGGCCGCATCGACGTGCTGGTGAACAACGCGGGCCGCACGCACGTCGGTTCGGTCGAGGAGACCGGCGACGCGGAGTTCCGCTCGCTCTTCGACGTGCACGTCTTCGGCCCCGCCGCGCTGACCCGCGCGGTCCTGCCCCATATGCGGGCCCGCCGCTCGGGCGCGATCGTGCAGCTCAGCAGCGTGGGCGGGCAGATGTCGATGGCCGGCTTCGGCGCGTACAGCGCGACGAAGTTCGCGCTGGAGGGGATGTCGGAGGCGCTGGCCGACGAGGTCCGCCCGCTGGGCATCGACGTCCTGATCGTGGAGCCGGGCGCCTTCCGCACGAGCCTCTTCGGCAACCGCAGCGTGAGCGCGGACGGCATCGCCGACTACGCGGACACGGTGGGGGCGACCCGCACGTACGTGGAGACGAGCGGCGGCACGCAGCCGGGGGACCCGGCGAAGGCGGCGGCGGCGGTGCTGGCGGCGCTGAACGCGGAGGAGACGCCGCTGAGGCTGGCGCTGGGCGACGACTCGATCGACACGATCCTGGGGCACCTGGACCAGGTCCGGGGAGACCTGACCACGTGGGAGAAGCTGGGCCGGGACACGAAGCTGGACGCCTAGGCAAGGCCGAGGGCCCGCACCCCGGGGTACGGGGTGCGGGCCCTCGGGCATGTTCCTGCCGGTCCTAGAGGAACGAGTTGATCTCGATCGTTTCCGTGCGGCCCGGGCCCACGCCGATCGCCGAGATCGGCGCGCCCGACATCTCCTCCAGCGCCTTCACGTACGCCTGCGCGTTCTTCGGCAGGTCGGCGAAGGTCTTCGCCTTGGTGATGTCCTCGGACCAGCCCGGCAGCATCTCGTAGATCGGCTTCGCGTGGTGGAAGTCGGTCTGCGAGTACGGCAGCTCCTCGACGCGCTTGCCGTCGATCTCGTACGCGACACAGACCGGGATCTGCTCCCAGCCCGTCAGCACGTCGAGCTTGGTGAGGAAGAAGTCCGTCAGGCCGTTGACCCGGGTCGCGTACCGCGCGATGACCGCGTCGAACCAGCCGCAGCGACGGTCACGGCCGGTGGTGACACCGCGCTCGCCGCCGATGCGGCGCAGCGCCTCGCCGTCCTCGTCGAACAGCTCCGTCGGGAACGGGCCGGCGCCGACACGGGTCGTGTACGCCTTGAGGATGCCGATGACCCGGCTGATCTTCGTCGGGCCCACGCCGGCACCGGTGCAGGCGCCGCCCGCGGTCGGGTTCGAGGAGGTGACGAAGGGGTACGTGCCGTGGTCGACGTCCAGGAGCGTGCCCTGGCCGCCCTCGAAGAGCACGACCTTGTCCTCGTCCAGCGCGTTGTTGAGGATCAGGGTGGTGTCCGCGACGAACGGCTTGATCTGCTCCGCGTACTGGAGCATCTCCTCGACGATCTGCGCGGCGTCGATCGCGCGGCGGTTGTACAGCTTGGCGAGCAGCTGGTTCTTGCCCTCCAGCGCCGCCTCGACCTTCTGGGTGAGGATCGACTCGTCGTACAGGTCCTGGACCCGGATACCGACGCGGTTGATCTTGTCGGCGTAGGTCGGGCCGATGCCGCGACCCGTGGTGCCGATCTTGCGCTTCCCGAGGAACCGTTCCGTCACCTTGTCGAGGGTGACGTTGTACGGCGTGATCAGATGCGCGTTGCCGCTGATCAGGAGCTTGGACGTGTCAACGCCGCGCTCGTTCAGTCCGCTCAGCTCGGAGAGCAGGACCGCCGGGTCGACGACGACACCGTTTCCGATCACCGGGGTGCACCCCGGGGAGAGGATTCCGGAAGGGAGAAGATGCAGCGCGTACTTCTGGTCGCCGACGACGACGGTGTGGCCGGCGTTGTTGCCGCCCTGGTAACGCACTACATAGTCAACGGATCCACCGAGGAGGTCGGTGGCCTTTCCCTTGCCCTCGTCACCCCACTGAGCACCGAGCAGCACAAGTGCGGGCACAGGCGTACACCCCTTCCGGGCGGGGCATGTCCAAGGTCAGGGGGCCTAATGCCGCCTCACCGGTGTGCCCCGGAATAGACGAAGCCCCTGGCGCAATAGCGCAAGGGGCTCTTGCACAAAGATGCTACCCGAGGAAGGACCGAGGTGTCGGCTCACGACCAGCTGCTGGTGGTCATCGACCCGGTCGCCCGCCGAAGTGACGGCGAGTCCGTACGGATCGCGAAAGATGTGTTGTGTGCGGGAGCGGAGACGAAGATCTGTCTTCCGGACAGCCCGGAGGAATTCTTCCGGGCCCTTGCCCGGCGGGGGTCCCGCCGCCCTGTGGTGGTCGGCGATGACCGCATGCTGCTACGGACGGTGACGGTGCTGCACCGTGAGCGTGAGCTCGCGGACGCGGCGCTCGCCCTGGTCCCGATCGGCGCGCCGGGCTCGCTGGAAGTCGCGTACGCGCTCGGCGTGCCGCAGAGCGCGGTGACGGCGGCGCGGGCGGTGCTCGACGGGGCCGTACGCCGCCTGGACCTGCTGGTCGACGACAGCGACGGGGTCGTGCTCGGCGATCTGAGCATCCCGGCCACGGCGGGGCGGGCGGCCGGCGATGCCGCGCCCTCCGTCTGGGACGCCTGCCGCTCCCTGGTCCGGCCGGCCCCGTCACAGCTCGCGGTGCGCACGCACCGCCTCCGGGTGGAGGCGGACGGCGTCCTGCTCAGCGATGTGAACGCGCCCGTGGAAGGGGTCAGCGTCCACTCCGTGGCCGGAGTGGCCGACATCACCATCCAGCCGCCGTCCGCGCCCCCCATCCACACCGGCGCCCGCACCCTCACCGTCTCGGGCCCGGACTTCCGCTACCGCGCGGACACGGTGGTGTCGGGACCGGTGCGCAGACGGACGTGGACGGTGCGCGAAGGGGCGTGGGGGCTGACGCTGCCGAAGACCTGAGGCGTCGCGCCGCGGGTCGGCCGCGTCTCTCAGCACTTGCCATACCTATCGATTATCAATAGATTCCCATCGTGACTCGATCGAAGGAGCGACGATGGGAAGACTGACGGTGCTCGCGCTGCGCGCCGTGCTCGTGGTGGTGCTCACCGGCACCGTGCTCGTACAGGCATTGATGGTGTGGACGTTGGTCAGCGGGAGCGACCCCGAGGACGGGTCGCTCCCGCTGACCCCGCTGCGCGTGCTCACGATCCTGGGCCTGATGTCGGCGCAGGTCACCCTGGTCTGCGTATGGCGGCTGGTGACGATGGTGCGACGCGGAACGGTGTTCTCTCCCACCGCCTTCCGGTACGTGGACGTCGTGATCGGCGCGATCGTGGCGGCTGCCCTCGTATGGTTCGCGGTCACGGCCCTCAACGCACCGGGCCAGCGGGACGACCCTGGCGTCACCGTGATCATGGGCGGGGTCGGCCTGGCGATCCTGGGGGTCGCGCTGATCGTGCTCGTCCTGCGGACGCTGCTCGCCCAGGCCGTCGCGCGCGATGCCGAGGCGACGGCGATGCGGGCAGAGCTGGACGAGGTGATCTGATGCCGATCACCGTCGACATCGACGTGATGATGGCCAGGCGGAAGATGTCCGTCGGCGAGCTCGCGGAGCGCGTCGGGATCACGCCGGCGAACCTGGCGGTGCTCAAGAACGGCCGCGCGAAGGCGGTGCGCTTCGCGACACTGGCGGCGCTCTGCGAGGTGCTGGAGTGCCAGCCGGGTGACCTGCTGCGGTGGGAGCCCGGGGCCGAGTCCGAAGCCGCATCCGCCGCCGCGCCGGAGACCAAGACGGAGGTCGCGACGGAGAGCTGACCTCGGCCCCCTCGCCCGAGACCGAAGCCCGGGCCTCATGCAACCCGAAGCCCGGGCCTCACGCCAGACCGAAGTCCCGCGGTCACCCCAGACCGAGACCCGGCCTCGCCCGAGACCGAAGCCCGGGGCTCGCCCAGGCCCGAAGCCCGGGGCTCGCGCCAGACCGAAGCCCGCGCCTCGCGCAGGCCCGAAGCCCGCGCCTCGCGTAGGCCCGAAGCCCGGGGCTCGCCCAGGCCCGAAGCCCGGGCCTACGCCTTGGTCTCCGTGGCGGCCGCCTTCGCTGCCCTGTGTTCCCGCCAGCGGCCCATCATTCCGAGCATCTCCTCCTGGAGGAACTCGAAGAACTCCGCGGTCTCCGCCGTCCGTCGCCCCGCCGCCGTGCTCGGGCCGAGGATCTCGGAGCCGTCCCGGAGCACCTTCTCCCAGCGGACCAGGATCTGATCGCGGCGGGTGATCGTCTCGTACCAGACCTCGTTGTGGAGCACGTAGCGCTCGCGGCGCGAGCCCGGGTCGCGCTCGCGGCTGACCATGCCGACCTGGTTGAGGTAACGGACGGCCCCGGAGACGGCGGCCGGGCTGATCTGCAGCTGCTCCGCGAGTTCGGCGGAGGTCATCGACGCCGATTCCGAGGCCAGCAGCGCCGCGAACACGCGTGAGGCCATCCGCTGCATCCCCGCCTCGGTGAGTTCGGCGGCGAAGCGCTCCACGAACCGGGAGACACCCTCGTCGTTGCCCTCGCCGCCGGCGCCGGTCGTCGTCATCTCGCTCATCCCCCAACTTTATACGGTTCCTTAACTTCACAATTTTGTGAAAGTAGCGTACGTTCTGAAGCATGACGAAGGCAATCACCGTCGCCGGGCTGCACAAGTCCTTCGGGCGGACGCATGCGCTGGACGGCCTCGACCTCGCGGTCGAGACCGGTGAGGTCCATGGCTTCCTCGGCCCCAACGGCGCCGGGAAGTCCACCACCATCCGGGTCCTCCTCGGACTGCTGCGCGCCGACTCCGGCGCCGCCCAGCTCCTCGGCCGCGACCCGTGGAACGACGCCGTCGAGCTGCACCGCCGGATCGCGTACGTCCCCGGTGACGTGACGCTCTGGCGCAACCTCTCCGGCGGCGAGGTCATCGACCTCTTCGGGCGGCTCCGCGGGGGCCTCGACAAGACCCGGCGGGCCGAGCTGATCGAGCGGTTCGAGCTCGACCCGACGAAGAAGGGGCGGACGTACTCCAAGGGCAACCGCCAGAAGGTCGCCCTGGTCGCCGCCTTCGCCTCCGACGTCGACCTGCTCGTCCTCGACGAGCCCACCAGCGGCCTCGACCCGCTGATGGAGGAGATCTTCCAGAGCTGTGTCGCCGAGGCGCGCGGGCGCGGGTGCACGATCCTGCTCTCCTCGCACATCCTCAGCGAGGTCGAGACCCTCTGCGACCGGGTCAGCATCATCCGCAAGGGGCAGACGGTGGAGAGCGGTTCGCTCGCGGACCTGCGCCACCTCACCCGTACCAGCGTCACCGCCGAACTCGCCGGCGCGCCGAACGGGCTCGCGCACCTCCCCGGCGTCCACGACCTCGCCGTCCAGGGGCACAAGGTGCGGCTCCAGGTCGACACCGACAAGCTCGACGCGGTGCTGCGCTCGCTGACCGACTCGGGAGTGCGTTCGCTGACGAGTACTCCGCCCACGCTGGAGGAGCTCTTCCTCCGCCACTACGCCGACGAGACTGCCGAGGTGACCGCGCGATGAGCACGCTCGCCGTGCATCTGACCGGGACCGGCTCCCTGGCGCGGCTCGCGCTGCGCCGCGACCGGGTGATGCTGCCGATCTGGGCGCTCGTCACCGGCGGCATGGTCGCCAGCGGTGTCGGCTCGCTGGAGGGCCTGTACGGCACCCAGGAGCAGCGGACCGAGCTGGCCGCGTCGATGAACGCCAACAGCTCGATGCGCTCACTGTACGGGCCGGTGTTCAGCGACTCGCTCGGCGGGCTGGTGGCCTGGCGCTTCAGCACCTTCGCCGCCGTGCTCGCGGCCGTGATGAGCCTGATCATCGTCATCCGGCACACCAGGGAAGAGGAGGAGACCGGGCGTCAGGAGATGCTCTCCTCCGCGGTGGTGGGCCGCCGGGCCCCGCTGACCGCCGCGCTGCTCGCGGCGCTCGTGGCCAACACGGCCGTCGCGCTCCTCATCACGGCCGGCCTCGCCGGCCAGGGTGCGGGCGGGGCGCTCGCCCTCGGCCTCGCGGTCGGCGGCACGGGAATGCTCTTCGCCACGATGGCGGCGATCGTGGCGCAGCTGACGGAGAGCGCGCGGCTCGCGAAGGGGCTGACGGCGGCGGTGCTGGGCCTTGCCTTCGTGCTGCGCGCGGCGGGGGACGCGGGGACGGCTGACGGCTCTTCGGTGCTGACGTGGCTCTCGCCGATCGGGTGGGCCGAGAACGTTCGCGCCTTCGCGGGTGAGCGGTGGTGGGTGCTGCTGCTGATCGCCGCGGCCGTGCTCGTACAGGCGGCGTTGGCGTACGAGCTGGCCGGCAGGCGCGATGTGGGCATGAGCTTCCTGCCGACGCGGCCCGGCCCCGCGGTGGGGCGGCTCGGGACGGCCTGGGCGCTGGCCTGGCGGCTGCAGCGGGGCAGTGTGGTCGGCTGGTTGGTCGGCTTCCTGCTCGGCGGGATCGTCTTCGGCGGGATGGTCGAGGGCGCGGCCGACATCGTGGGCGACAACGAGCAGGCGCGGCAGATCTTCGAGCGGATGGGCGGGCAGACGGGCCTGACCAACGCGTTCCTGGCGACGATGGTGAACCTGTTCGGGATGATCGCGGCGCTGTACGCGGTCGGTTCGGTGCTGCGGCTGCACGGAGAGGAGACGTCGCAGCGGGCGGAGCCGATCCTGGCGAACGCGGTGGGGCGCATGCGGTGGGCGGCCGGTCACCTGGTGATCGCGTTCGGGGGCGCGGCGCTGATCATGCTGCTGAGCGGCCTCGGCCTGTACGTCTCGTACGGCTCGGACCTCGGCCCGATCCTCGGTGCGTCGCTGGCGCAACTCCCCGCGATCTGGACGCTGGCGGGGCTCGCGGTCCTGCTGTGGGGCGCGTTCCCCGGGGCGGCGGTGGCGGGGTGGGGTGCGGCCGGCCTGTGCCTGGCGCTGGGCTGGATCGGCCCGGCGCTGGATCTTCCGCAGTCGCTCCTGAACCTGTCGCCCTTCGGCCACTTGCCGAAGCTGCCGGGCGGGACCATGGCATGGGGCCCGACCCTGACCCTGACGGCGCTGTCCCTGGCCTTCGTGGCGACGGGCCTGTGGCGCCTCCGCCACCGGGACGTGACGACGTCCTGACGCCACCGGGAACGAGGGGCCTCCCGACCGGGGCGGCGGCGCGAAGCCGCCGCCCCGGCGGATGGGGCCCCTACACCTCCACCAGGAGCTCGTTCACGCCCCTGATCACGTAGCCCGGGTTCCACTGCGGCTCCGCCGTCAGGCGCAGGCCCGGGGCCCGGCGGATCAACTCGTCGAAGATCGCCGTCAGTTCCAGGCGGGCCAGTGGTGCGCCGAGGCAGTAGTGGATGCCCGCGCCGAAGGTGATGTGGGGGTTCTCCTTGCGGGTCAGGTCCAGGACGTCGGGGGACGCGAAGCGAGCGGGGTCGCGGTTCGCCGAGCCGAAGAGGAGGGCCACCTCCGAGCCGCGGGGGATCCGGACGTCGCCCACCTCGATGTCGTCCAGGACCCAGCGCTCGAACATCTGCAGCGGGGTGTCGTAACGCAGCAGCTCTTCCACAGCTGTGGACAACATTCCGTCCGGATCACGCCGCAGCGCCGCGAGCTGTTCCGGATGCCGCAGCAGCGTCCACCAGCCGTTGACCGTCGTGTTCACCGTCGCCTCGTGCCCCGCGTTCAGCAGCAGCACGCACGTGGAGATCATCTCCTGCTCGGTCAGCTCCTCCACCGCGATCAGCGAGGAGATCAGATCCTCTCCAGGATCCTTCCGCCGCCGCTCGATCAACTCCCGCAGATACGCCGAGAAGTCGAGTGAGGCCTGGACCGCCCGCCGCGCCGTCTCCTCCGACGGGTTCAGCTCGAACATGCCGCAGATGTCCGCCGACCAGGGCCGCAGCCGCCCCCGCTCCTCGTCCTCCGCGGGAATGCCCAGCATCTCCGCGATCACCGCGACCGGCAGCGGCTCCGCCACGTCCGCGAGCAGGTCCCCGCCGCCCCGCTCGACCAGGGCGCCGACGAGCTCCCCCGCCAGCCGCCGCACCGTCGGCGCCAGGTTCTCCACCGTCCGCGGGGTGAACGCCTTCGAGACCAGGCGCCGGATCCGCGTGTGGTCGGCCGCCTCCAGGTCGAGCAGACCGTGGTCGTTGAGGGTGTGGAAGGGCTCGTATGCCGCCGGCGGAGGCGTGCGCCCGAACTCCTCGTGCGTGAAGCGGTGCGTGTACGTGCGGCCGAGGCGCCGGTCCCGCAGCAGCGACGACACGTCCTCGTAGTGCGGGATCAGCCATTGGCGGGTCGGCCCGTACCAGTGCGCCCGGCCCGTCGCCCGCAGCTCGGCGTAGGCGGGGTACGGGTCCGCGACGAAGGCCGGCGACCACGGCTCGAAAGGAACATCCATGGCCGGACGCTACCCGGCGACCACCGGCCGGCCTAGCCGCCGACCTGCACCAGCCTCGCCTCGTACGCGAACACCGCCGCCTGCGTCCGGTCCCGCAGCCCCAGCTTCACCAGGATCCGGCTGACATGCGTCTTGATCGTCGACTCGGCCACCACCAGATGGTCGGCGATCTCCGCGTTCGACAGACCCTGCGCGATCAGCACGAGCACCTCGGTCTCCCGCTCGGTCAGGTCCCCCACCTGAGCCAGCGTCGGTGGCCTCGGCGTCTCGGCCGCCTTCGCGAACTCGGTGATCAGCCGCTTCGTCACGGTGGGCGCCAGCAGCGCCTCGCCGGCGGCCACGACCCGTACGCCGTCGGCGAGCTGCCGCGCCGACGCGTCCTTGAGCAGGAAGCCCGAGGCCCCGGCGCGCAGCGCCTGATAGACGTACTCGTCGAGATCGAAGGTCGTCAGGACCAGCACCTTCGCGTCCGCGTCCGCCGCGACGATCTCGCGGGTCGCCTCGATCCCGTTCAGCTCCGGCATACGGATGTCCATCAGGACCACGTCCGGGCGCAAGGCCGCCACCTGCGCGATCGCCTCGCGGCCGTTGACGGCCTCGCCGACGACCTCGATGTCCGGCATCGCGCCGAGCAGCACCGAGAAGCCCTCGCGGACCATCATCTGGTCGTCGACGATCAGCACCCGGATCACTGGTCCGCCTCCTCACGCGTCACGGGGATGAAGGCCGTGACCTCGTAGCCGCCGTCCTCGGTCGGCTCGGACGTCATCTCGCCGTTCAGCATCGACACCCGCTCACGCATCCCGGTGATCCCGTGCCCCGCTCCCGGGGAGGGCTTCACGAGGCCGCGCGCCGGACCGTTGACGATCCGCAGGCCGAGGCCGCCGAGGACGTACGACACCTCGACCTTCGCGCCGGCGCCGGGCGCGTGCCGCAGCACGTTGCTCAGCGCCTCCTGGATGATCCGGTACGCCGAGAGCTCCACGCCCTGCGGCAGCTCCCGCACCGCGCCGGTCACCGTCTTCTCGACGTCGAGCCCGGCCTCGCGGACGTTGCCGATCAGCCCGTCGAGTTCGGCCAGCGTGGGCTGCGGGGCGTCGGGGGCCTCGTAGTCCTCCGCCCGTACGACCCCGAGGACGCGCCGCAGCTCGGTCAGGGCGGCGACCGCGTTCTCACGGATGGTGACGAAGGCCTGCTCCAGCTCCGGCGGCGGGTTCTCGACCCGGTAGGGCGCGGCCTCCGCCTGGATGGCGACCACCGACATGTGGTGGGCGACGACGTCGTGCAGCTCGCGGGCGATGGTGGTGCGCTCTTCGAGGAGCGTGCGCCTGGAGCGTTCCACGGCGGTCACGGTCTGCTGGGCGGTGACGGTCTGCTCGGCCTCCCTGCGGACCTGGAGGACGGTCACGACGAGCAGCGCGAGCGCGGAGGGGAAGAGGACCGACACGGCGTTGTCGCTGCCTCCCCGGAGGGTGGTGGCGAAGAAGGCGTACGCGAGGGTGACCACCCATATCCAGGCGGCGGTGCGGGGCCGGGTGCGGGCGGCCACCACCGTCATCACCACCACCTGGGCGATGCCGGACGTCGGGCCCCACGGCCAGCCGTAGTCGTACGAACCGAGGAAGGCGACGAAGGGGGTGAAGGCCAGCGACGCCCAGAACGCGAGCACGGGGCGGACCAGCGTCAGCAGCACGGCCACGGTCGGCATTCCGGCGAAGACGAGGACGAAGACGCCGTTGCCGGACCCGAGGTCCATCCCCATCGCGAAGACGAAGAACGCGAAGGCGGCCACGATCGCATGCGGCGTCCAGCGGGCCTTCCTGCGTATCCGCCCCGGGAGGCGCCGGGTCAGCGGTCCGTCGACCGCCATCGGCGGCAGCGGCCGGTAGGCGAAGGCGTCGTGGAAGAGGTCCTGGCGCAGCCCGCCGAGTGCGCCCTGGGCCAGGCGGAACTCGGGGCTGCGGCTCGTTTCACGGGTGTCGGTCACAGCAGCCAAGGTACGGGGGCGGGCGGACGCGGTCGTCACCTTGAATATGGATCCTCCCGCGTCCTCCCTGAGGACTACGGCGCTGACCAGCACGTGGTCGCGATCAGCGACCACGCGTGTGCGCGGTCACGCCCGGAACGCGTCCGCATGGTCCGCGGCCCACCGCGCGAAGGTGCGCGCCGGGCGGCCGGTGACCCGCTCCACGGTGTCGGCGACCGTCCTGCCGACCTCGGGGGTGTTGCCGTACGCCTCCAGCAGGAAGCCGATCACGTACTCGTCCAGGCCCGCCGTCCGCCACTGGCCGACGGCCTCCTCCTCGGTCAGCTCGACCAGCCGGATCTCCCGGCCGCGGGCGGCGCCGAGGGTCGCGATCTTGTCGTGCAGGGTGAGCACCTCGGGGCCGGTCACGACGTACGACTGCCCGCCGTGCCCTTCCTCGGTGAGTGCGACGGCGGCGACCGCGCCGATGTCGCCCTCGTGGACCATGGCGCTGAGCCGGTCGGCGAACGGCTCGCGGATCTCGTCGTCGGTCCGGATGCCCGGCGCCCACTCCAGTGCGTTGGACATGAACTCGACCGGCATGACCACCGTCCAGTCGAGCCCCTCACTCTCCTTGACCGCCCGCTCCAGCGGCGTGTCCTCGCCACCGTGCAGCACGGTCACCCGGCGGACCCCCGCCTTCGCGGCGAGCTCCAGAATGCGCGGGCCGGTCTCCAGCGGGGCGAAGGCCGCGCCGCCGAAGGTGATCAGATGCAGGCCGGTGACGCCCTCCAGGGCGGTGGCGAGCGAGTCCGGGTCGGTGAGGTCGCCGACGGCGATCTCGACGGACTCGGGGAGCACGGCCCGGGCCTTGTCCGCGTCACGGGTGAGGGCGCGGACGGCGTGGCCGCGGGCGAGGAGCTCGGCGACGACCTGGCGGCCGACGGTGCCGGTGGCTCCGGAGACGAGGACCTTCTGGCTGCTGGTGGTGGTCTGCTGGTTCTTCATGCCTCGACGGTAGGAAGGCTTGCGGTCAGCTTCTGTCCGCAAGCCTCGGCCTCATGTCCGCTCAGTACGCGAGCTGGGCGATCTCCTCCGCGACCACCGCGCATGCGTCCGCCGCCGGGTCGATCAGCGGGAAGTGGCCGACGTCCTGCAGCAGCGTGAAGCCGACGGTCTCCCCCGCCTTCGCCGCCGCCTCCACGTAGGCGTCCGCCACGGCCTGCGGGACGACGATGTCGTCGCGACCCTGGACGACCGTCGTGGCGATCCCCGTCGGCAGCAGCAGCGCGGGGTCGGCATGGCGCGCCCGCACGTCGAACTCCCCTTCTCCACCCAGGAGTTGAGTCACCGCACCGCCGCAGACCCCGAGCTCCACCGCCCGGTCGAAGTGGGCGATGGGGGCGAGGGCCACCACCCCGCGCAGCTCGGGCGCGGCCGGCAGCCGCCAGGGCGCGTCCGGCGCCAGTACGTGCCGGGCGGCGGCCCACAGGGCGAGATGGCCGCCCGCGGAGTGGCCGGTGAGCACGATCCGGCGGGGATCGGCCTGCGGCAGATGCTCGGCGGCCAGTCGCGGTACGGCGTCCAGCGCCGCGGCCACGTCGTCGAAGGTCTCCGGCCAGCGCCCCGCGACGGGCGCGGTCCCGCCCTGCCGGGGGATGGCACTGCCGCGCCGGTACTCGACGTTGGCGACGGCGAAACCTCTGCGCGCCAGAAAGTCCACGAAAGGAGTCAGGTGCTGCCGGTCGTACGGCGCCCGCCAGGCACCGCCGTGCAGCGCGACGACGAGCGGAGCCCGCTGCCGGCCGTCGCGCGGCGCGTAGAAGTCGACGACCTGGTCGGGGTGTTCGCCGTACGCGGCGGACACGTCAGGGGCGACGGCCGGGTGCGAGAAGGCCGATGCTTCTTCGGCGGCGTCGCGCGCGGCGGGGTCCGGCATTCTGTTCCAACCTCTCAGGGACGCGGCCCAATTGGCCTGACCTGCGGGGACCGTACCAGGACTGACGCCCCCACAGATCAAGCGATCATCGGACCTACGAACCCGACACGTCGGCCGGGACCCCCGCCGGGACCTCGGCCAGGACCTCGGCGAGGACCCGCGCCGCCCGCTCCGCGTCCGCGAAGCCGACGTACAGCGGCGTGAATCCGAACCGCAGCACGTCGGGCCGGCGCAGATCGCCGACCACCCCGCGCCGGATCAACTCCGCCATGACGTCCGGCGCCTCGGCGCAGCGCAGCGCGACCTGGCTGCCGCGCTCCCCGTACGACTCCGGGGTGAGCGACTCGACGCGGCCGGCCGGCGCGTACTCCCGTACGCACTCCAGGAAGAAGTCCGTCAGGGCCAGGGACTTCACCCGGACGTCCTCGATGTCGACACCGTCCCAGACGTCCAGTGCCGCTTCGAGCGCGAGCATGGACAGGATGTCGGGGGTGCCGACACGGCCCCGGAGCGCGCCCGCCGCCGCCTCGTAACCCGGGGTCATCCCGAACGGGTCGGCGTGCGAGTTCCAGCCGGGCAGCGGCGAGTCGAAGGCCGCATGGTGGCGCTCGGCGACGTACAGGTACGCGGGCGAGCCGGGGCCGCCGTTCAGGTACTTGTAGGTGCAGCCGACGGCCAGGTCGACCCCGTGCTCGTCCAGGCCGACCGGCAGGGCGCCCGCGCTGTGGCACAGGTCCCAGACGGCGAGCGCGCCCGCCGACCGGAGCGCGGCCGTGATCCCGGGCAGGTCGTGCAGCCGGCCGGTGCGGAAGTCGACGTGGTTGACCAGGGCGGCGGCCGTGCGCGGCCCGACCGCGCCCGGCATGTCGGCGGGCGCGACCGGCACGATCCGGCGGCCGGTCACGCGGGCCGCCGACTGGGCGATGTACCCGTCCGTGGGAAAGGTCGTCGCGTCGACGAGGATCTCGTCCCGGTCGTCCGTGCTCAGCCGGGCCGCGGCGACCATCGCCTTGAAGACGTTCACGCTGGTCGAGTCGCCGACCACGATCTGTCCGGGGGCGGCGCCGACGAGCGGGGCGATCCGGTCACCGATCCGCTCGGGCGCGGTCCACCAGCCGCTCTCGTCCCAGGAGCGGATGCGCAGCTGCCCCCACTCGCGGGTGATGACGTCGGCCATCCGGGCGGGGACGTGCGCGGGCAGGGCGCCGAGCGAGTTCCCGTCGAGGTAGACGGTCTCGTCGTCGAGGGCGAACTTCTCGCGCAGCTTGGCCAGCGGGTCCTCCGCGTCCCTGCGCAGCGCGTTCTCGCGCAGGGACTCAGACATGGCTGCGCGCCGTCCACAGCTCGGGGAACACGTTCTTCTGAGCCCGCTTCTCCAGCCAGGCCACGCCCGCCGAGCCGCCGGTGCCCGTCTTGGAGCCCATGGCACGGCGGGTGGCGACGAGGTGGTCGTTGCGCCAGCGCCAGATCAGCTCGGCGACATCGCTCAGCGCCTCGCCCAGCCGGACGAGTTCGGCGTTCTGGTCGGTGTCGGCGTAGATCCCGGCCCAGATCTGCTCGATCTCGGGCGACGGCTCGTACTTCTTCGCCAGGTCGCGGCCGAGCACGGCCTCCGGCACGGGCAGCCCGCGCCGGGCGAGGAGCCTGAGCACCTCGTCGTACAGGCTGGGCTCCTGGATCGCCTTCTCCAGCTCGGCGTGGACGCGGGGCGCGCCGCGGTGCGGCACCAGCATCGACGCGGACTTCTCGCCGAGCAGGAACTCCATACGCCGGTACATCGCCGACTGGAAGCCGGAGCCCTCGCCGAGGGCGGCGCGGTAGGAGTTGAACTGCGCGGGGGTGAGCTGGGCGAGCGGCCGCCAGGACTGGTTCAGCGCCTCCAGCTCGCGCACGGAGCGCTTGAGCGCGTCCATCGCCACCGGGATGCGGTCCTCGCGCAGCGCGCGGCCCGCGGTCTCCCATTCGTGGACGATGACGGTGAACCACAGCTCCATGACCTGGGTGGTGACCAGGAAGACCATCTCGCCCGGATCGTCGGAGCGGAGGTGCTGGAGGTGGGTGAGTACGTCCGCCTGTACGTAGTCCTCGTACGGCGTGGTGCCCGCGAAGTCGAGGTTCGGGTCTGCGACCGAACCGGCTCCGGAGGCATCGGGGAAGGTGGACATCGCTGTCTCCTCGATACGCAACTACCGGGTAGCGGTCCGCTCCTTCCGTTTGGCAAGTGGAGCCCCGGTCCCCTCGGGGCCGCGTGCTTCGTCGCGCGCGGTCCCATGCGCATCATGGCACGATCGGGCCCTGGATGTAGCTACCGTCTTCGTCATACGGAAATGCGTTCGATCGGCAACCGTTGAGGCCCTTGATCTGCTGCATCATCACCGGCGCGGGCTTGCCCGGCCCCGGGCAGCTCATGTGCATCCGGATGCCGATCTCGTGTCCGACCTCGTGGTTGATGATCAGATGCCGGTACTCCGCGGGTGTGCCGGAGAAGGTCGGGGAGCCGAGCATCCAGCGCTTGAGGTTCACCACGACACCCTGGGTGGTCTCGCAGTTCAGCTCGCCGCGGGTGTTGAGGCCCTGCGCGAGACAGAGCCTGTCGGCGGTCTTCGGGGTGGCGATCCGGATGACGAAGTCGGCGTTCTCGGAGACCAGCTGGAAGCGTCCGCGGCCGTGGGCGGCCCAGCCGCGCGGATGGTCGAGGATCTGCTGGATCTCACCGGCGACCTGGCGGGCGGAGAGGTCGATGCCGTCCTCGACCTGGACGCGATAGCGGCGCAGGGTGCCGCCGCTGCCGACGGCGTCGCCGGTGGACTGGGCGGTGGTGAAGGTACCGGCGCCGGAGGCCGGCACGGTCGTCTTCTTGGACGTGGGCGTCGGCTTCGGCTTGGGGGTGGTCGGCTTCGGCTTCGGCGGGGGCGTCGTGGCCGCCGGGGGCGGGGGCGGCACGGTCGTCCGCTCGACGGTGGGGGCCGCGGCCTCGGTGGAATCGGGCTTCTTGCCGCCGTTGTAGTGGGCGAGGGCGGCGCCTGCGCCGAGGGAGAGGGCGACCAGTGCCAGCGTGGGCAGGGCGAGCCGTCTTATGGGGCTTTTCGGACGCCTCTCGGACCGGCCCCGGCCCCGCCGGCGGCTCTGTGTGCGGCCCCGGCCTGCGGGTGCGGCGGCACGCTTGCCCAAGACAGACTTCTCCCCTGCGTCAGCCGGAGTGGGGGAAGAGGGTGGGGCCTCTGTGCCGGCGGCTCGGTACAACGGTCCGAAGGATCGTAACCGTCACTTCGAACACCTTCGAACGGCCGCGGGACTATGACCGGAATTCCCCCTGCCCTTGCGGACAGGGGGAACCGAGCGTCACCGAGAGGCTGCGGCGGGCATCACCCAAGGGCTCCACCAGCGCGTCACCTCAAGGCCCACCGAACGTCACCTCACGGCTCCGCCGGGCGTCAGCCGAGGGTTTCGGCCGGCCGTGACCTCGTGGCTGCGCCGGATGTCGACCGAGGTCTCCGCCGCCGTCACCGCGAGGCTCCGCCGGGCGTCAGCCGAGGGTTTCGGCCGGCCGTGGCCTCGTGGCTGCGCCGGATGTCGACCGAGGTCTCCGCCGCCGTCACCGCGAGGCTGCGCCGGGCGTCAGCCGAGGGTTTCGGCTGCCGTTTCGGAGGAGTCGCGCAGGAACGTCGAGCAGCGCTCGTACTCGTCCTTCTCGCCGATCTCGCCGGCGGCACGCGCCAGCGCATGCAGCGCCCGCAGGAAGCCCCGGTTCGGCTCGTGCTCCCACGGCACCGGACCGTGGCCCTTCCAGCCACTTCGGCGCAGCGCGTCCAGGCCGCGGTGGTAGCCCGTACGGGCGTACGCGTACGACTCGACGACGCGACCGGCCTCGTACGCCTCGTCGGCGAGCTGGGCCCAGGCCAGCGAGGAGGTCGGGTACTTCGCGGCGACGTCCGCCGGTGCCACGCCGTTCGCGAGCAGCTCGCGCGGCTCCGGGTCGTCGGGCAGGTGGGTGGGGGGCGGTCCCCCCAGCAGGTTCTCGTGGATGGCCATGGGGCCAGTCTGCCTCAGCCGTTCCCCGGG
Source organism: Streptomyces sp. NPDC059567 (assembly GCF_042735655.1). Classification (NCBI taxonomy): domain Bacteria; kingdom Bacillati; phylum Actinomycetota; class Actinomycetes; order Kitasatosporales; family Streptomycetaceae; genus Streptomyces; species Streptomyces sp. NPDC059567. Next base: position 33,102 of record NZ_JBHWBS010000028.1, read on the forward strand.
TCCAGCGGCGGCGCCGTCACCCCGCAGTGCACCTTGCACTCGGGGTGGCAGTCGGCCCCGCCGACGGGCATCCGCACCGTCGCCCAGGCGAGGACCGCCCCCGCCACCATGAGCCCCGCGCACATCGGCATCGCCCGCTGGAACGTCTCCCCGAACTCCTCCGCCGAGCGGTACGCCTCGGGCCCCATGCCCGCCAGCGCGGGCAGCGCCGCGACCGCGAGCAGGCCCGCCGCGCGCGCGGCCGCGTTGTTGATCCCGCTCGCCAGACCGGCGCGCGCCACGTCCACCGAGGCCAGGACGGTCGCCGTCAGCGGGGCCACCACGACGGTCAGGCCGAGACCCAGCACCACCATCGCCGGCAACACGTCCCGTACGTACGAGGCGTCCTCGCCCACCCGCAGCATCAGCATCATCCCGCCGGCGCACAGCAGCGGCCCCACGGTCAGCGGGATCCGCGGCCCGATCCTCTCGCCCAGCTCCCCCGCCTTCGCCGACAGCAGCAGCATCAGCACGGTGGTCGGCAGCAGCGCCGTGCCGGCCGCGAGCGCCGAGTAGCCGGACACCACCTGGAGCTGGAGCGTGGCCAGGAAGAAGAAGCCGCCGAGCGCCGCGTACACACACAGCGTCACGAGGTTGACCACGGTGAACAGCCGTGACGCGAAGACCGACGGCGGCACCATCGCGGTCTCGGCCCGCCGCCGCTCCACCAGGACGAACGCCGTCCCGACCACCAGGCCGAGCGCCCCCGCCCACCACGCCTCGGCGATCAGCGCGTACGTGACGAGGGCGAGCCCCGCCGCGCCGAGGAAGGCTCCGAGGACGTCGAAACGGCCCCGCGCGGACTCGTCCCGCGACTCGGGCACATGACGCAGCGCGACCGGTACGCACAGCGCGGCCAACGGCACGTTCAGCAGGAACACCCACCGCCAGCCGGGCCCGTCGACCAGCCACCCGCCGACGAACGGCCCGATCGCCGCGCCGACCCCGCCGAACCCGGACCACAGTCCGACGGCCTTCGCCCGGTCGTCCGGGTGGAAACTCGCCTGGATCAGCGCGAGCGAGCCGGGGGTGAGCAGCGCGCCGCCGATGCCCTGGAGGGCGCGGGCGGCGATCAGCACACCGGCGTTGGGCGCGAGCCCGCACAGCAGCGACGCGATCGCGAACCACACGATCCCGACGACGAAGACCTTCCGCCGTCCGTACCGGTCACCGAGCGCCCCACCGAGGAGGATCAGCCCGGCGAGCGTGAGCATGTAGGCGTTGACGATCCACTGGAGGTCGGCCATGTCGGCCCCCAGGTCCTCACCGATGTGCGGCAGGGCGACATTGACGACGGTGGAGTCCAGCAGCGCCATCCCGGACCCGAGCACGGTGGTGAAGACGATCCACCGCCCCGTGCCGGAGCTCAACCGGATGTCCATGCCTGCATGGTCCCGCGAACCACGGAGCCCCGCCCGCCGGAACGGCGAACGGGGCCCATGTCGGTGCGGACGTGCCTCAGCGGGTGAAGTTGAAGTACTTCCAGGAACCGTAGATCGTCGTGTTCACGTTGTCGCCGGACGAACCGTCGACGTACGCCGAGCGGACACGGAAGCGGTACCCAGCCGCCCCGTCGCCGTCCACCGTCACGTACGCCATGCCGTTGGCGTTCAGCCGGAAGTAGTCCGTGGCGACGTGCTGCCACGCACCCCCGTACCAGATCTGGAGGTCCAGCCGGGTGCTGCGGCCCGGGTAGGAGTTGTGCCAGGCGGCGATCATCGGATCGGCCGTCTGGTGGTAGGTCTGGTACGACGTGCTGCCGATCTTCGTCCACTTGTAGTGGCGCGACAGCGTGGTCGTCAGACCCGCCCGCGTGTAGACGGCCGACCGGGCCTCGGCCGGGGCGGAGCGGGAGTCACCGGCGAAGTTCACGGACACCCAGGTGTCGCGGGTCATCTTGAGCTGCGCCGCGAGCTTGCCCTCCGAGTTGACCGCACCGCGCCGCAGCAGCTTCTTGGGCTCCGGGCCGATCGGGTCGGCCCAGATCTCCACCTCACGGTTCTTGTACGTCGGGCCGAGCGTGGCCGTGTACCAGACGGGGGTGTTGAAGTTGACGGTGAGCCCGTTGCGGTCCAGCGTCAGCGCGGTCTTGTTCCGCGAGACCTCGACCTTGGCGGTCGCGGAGGCGCCGTTGTGCGCGGCGTCCCCGGCGTACGCGACCTTGTAGGTCACGCCGCCGCCGGCGGTCGGGGTGTCCGTGAACGAGAAGGCCCCGTTCGCACCGAGCGTCTTGGTCCCGAGCGCCTTGCCCTGCGGGGCGTCGACGTCGTACCGGGTGACGGTGAGCGGCGTACCGGCCGGGAGGGGCAGCGTCGACGCGACCGTGCCACTGACGGTGAGCGCCTTGAGCACGGACGCCGTGGCCGGGGCCTTGACGGTCACCGTGCTGAGGTGTGCCTTGGGCATGCTGTAGATCTGGAGCTGGAAATCGGAGCTGCCCGGGCGCTGGACCGGGGCGAACAGCCGGGTGCCGTCGGGCGACCAGGCCAGCTCCTCCTCCTCAAGCCACCCGGACGTGTCGCGCACGCTCGCGGGTGCCGCCGCTCCACCGGGGAAGACGAAGATGTCACCCACGTTGTCGCGGTCGTACGACGCGCCGGCCACGGTGCCGTCCGGGGCGATGTCCACACCCTTGGCACCCCAGGACACGGGGTAGCTCGCCACCTCGGAGAGGTCGGCGAGGCTCAGCTCGGTCAGCGAGGTGACACGGTCCGCCACCACGATGTTCTTGCCGTCCGGGGTGAAGTCCACGTCGGCGACGAAGCCCTCGCGCTTGACCGAGGTGCGGACGGTCGGCGTACCCGACGTGACGTCGTACGCGACGATCGGGCCCGAGCTGATGTTGCTGTCGATCGCGACAAGGGTGCCGGGCGCCGCCGGGTCGGTGAAGAGCTTGGGCGTGGAGGACCAGTCGGCGCCGGCCGAGAGGGCCAGGGTGACGGTCGGCGTCTCCGTGGTCAGGTCCACGGAGCCGAGCTCGGAGTCCCAGTTCTCGGCGTAGCCGAACCAGAGCTTGCCTTCGTTCGCCTCGACGGTCGAGGGCTTGGTGCCGGTACCCGTCGGGTACTCGGCGGCCACGGTCAGCTGCTCCGTGTCGATGGCCACGATCTTGTCCGCGCCGGCCAGGGCCGCGTACAGCCTGCTGGAATCGGCGGAGAGGTCGAGGTCACGGACGTAGTCCAGTCCGGTGATCGACGTCAGGACCACGCCGTCGAAGTCGGTGACGACGATGCGGTTGTTGTACGTGTCACCGAAGTAGAGGCGCTGGTGCACACCGTCGACGACCATGTCGCCGACGCTGCCGACGGGAAGCGGCGCGACCTTGTCCGTCGCGGCGGCCGCCGAACCCGCCGTGCCCGCGACGAGCGCCGCGGAGCTGAAAAGGACCGCGAGCGCCGTCGCGGCCGAAAGAGTGCGCTTGCGCACGATGAAGAGACCCCCCAATTGAGTCTCCGGCCTCTCACAAACGGAGGCACGGTGAGCGAAGACTAGATCACGCCACCGACAGCCCGCCTCCCGGTATCCCCCCTGGCCGCCTCACCCCGTTCGCAGCCTGCTCGCCGCCCTCACCAGCGCGTCCGCTCCCCGCTCGGCCTTCTTCCGCGGGCAGCCGATGTTGAGCCGGACGAATCCGGGGGCTCCGTAGACGCTGCCCGGCATGATCGCGACCTTCTCGGTCTCCACCAGTTCGCGCTGGAGCGCCGTCTCGTCGATGCCGAGCGGGCGCAGGTCGATCCAGGCCAGGTAGCCCGCCTGCGGGGGTGTCCAGGTCACGCCCGGCAGCCCGTCCGTGAGCCGCTCCTCGAGGAGTCGCATGGTTCCGGCCACGTACGCCCGCAGCTCGTCCAGCCACGGAGCGCCCTGGGTGTACGCGGCGATGTGGGCGGTCAGCGAGAGTACGGCCGGGGAGGCGAGGCCCTCGCCGGTCTCCATGCGGCGGATGAACGCCTCGCGCTCGTCGGGGTCGCCGATGATCCCGTACGAGCCGGAGAGCGCGGGGAAGTTGAAGGCCTTGGTGCCCGAGGTGATCAGGGCCCAGCGCCGGACGCGCACGGCCTCGGCGATGCGGCTGAAGGGCAGATGGCGGTGGCCCTCCGCGACCAGGTCCGCGTGGATCTCGTCGCTGACGAGGGCGACGCCGTGCCGCTCGGCGAGGCGGGCGAACTCCGTCAGCTCCTCCTCCCGCCAGACCCGGCCGGTCGGGTTGTGCGGCGAGCAGAGCAGCAGCATCCGGGCGTCCGGCCGCGCCAGCTCCGCCTCCAGCGCCTCCATGTCCCCGACCGGTACGCCGCGCAGCTCACGCCCCAGTCCGGTGACCGCCTTGCGGAAGCCGTCGTACGTCGGGGTGTGCACGACCACCCCGTCGCCGGGCTCGGTCCACATCCGGAGCAGCTGTGAGAGCTGGTTCAGCACGGACGGCGCGTAGACCAGCGTCTCGATGTCGAGCGCGGTGTCGTAGCGGGTCGCGTACCAGTGGCGGATCGCCTCCCGGAACGTGCCGAGCCGCCAGTCCGTGTAGCCGAACACCCCGTGCTCGACCCGCTCCTTCAGGGCGCTCAGCACCTCCGGCGGGGAGGCGAAGTCCATGTCGGAGATGGTGAAGGGGAGCAGGTCGGACACCGCGAAGCGGTCCGCTATGCCGTCCCACTGCACCGACCAGGTGCCGCGCCGGTCGATCTCGCGGTCGAAGTCGTAGGGGTGCGTCGTCAACTCAGGTACCTCCGGACATGCCGAGGGCCCGGCACCACCGAGGGGTCGTACCGGGCCCGTCGAACAGAGCCTTACTTCAGCTTCGTGCCGGTCGAGCGCAGCGCGGCGCATGCCTCGGTGACGCGCGCGGCCATGCCGGCCTCGGCCAGCTTGCCCCAGGTGCGCGGGTCGTAGGTGGACTTCTTGCCGACCTCGCCGTCGACCTTCAGGACACCGTCGTAGTTGCGGAACATGTGGTCCACGACGGGGCGGGTGAAGGCGTACTGGGTGTCGGTGTCGAGGTTCATCTTCACGACGCCGTTCTCCAGCGCGGTGGCGATCTCCTCGGCCGTCGAGCCCGAGCCGCCGTGGAAGACGAAGTCGAACGGGTTGGCCTTGCCGTACTTCTCGGCGACACCGGCCTGGAGGTCCTTGAGGAGCTCGGGGCGCAGGACGACGTTGCCCGGCTTGTAGACGCCGTGCACGTTGCCGAAGGAGGCGGCCAGCAGGTAGCGGCCCTTCTCGCCCAGGCCCAGGGCCTCGGCGGTGCGGATCGCGTCGTCGACGGTGGTGTACAGCTCGTCGTTGATCTCGTGGCTGACGCCGTCCTCCTCGCCACCGGTCGGGGTGATCTCGACCTCGAGGATGATCTTGGCGGCGGCGGCCTTGGCGAGCAGCTCCTGGCCGATGGCCAGGTTGTCGGCGAGGGTCTCGGCGGAGCCGTCCCACATGTGCGACTGGAACAGCGGGTTGCGGCCGGCCTGGACGCGCTCGGCGGAGATGTCGAGCAGCGGGCGGACGTAGCCGTCCAGCTTGTCCTTCGGGCAGTGGTCGGTGTGCAGCGCGACCGTGATGTCGTACTTGGCGGCGACGATGTGCGCGTACTCGGCCAGGGCGACCGCGCCCGTGACCATGTCCTTGTTGTACTGGCCGCCCAGGAACTCGGCGCCACCGGTCGAAATCTGGATGATGCCGTCGCTCTCGGCCTCCGCGAAGCCGCGCAGCGCAGCGTGCAGGGTCTGGGACGAGGTCACGTTGATGGCCGGGTAGGCGAACTTGCCTGCCTTCGCCCGGTCGAGCATCTCGTTGTAGACCTCGGGGGTTGCGATGGGCATTCGTCCGCTCCTTGTGATGTGCGGTGGGGTGCGTTGCTTGTCCCTGACCTGGGGCGACGTCATCGTCGGGGCCCATCTTTCCAGACTCTCCTGCGGACGCCAGGACTAAGGGGCGGAGCGTTTCACGTGAAACACTCCGCCCCTCGTCAAAGCCGCAGGTCAGGCCCGCACCGCCGGGGGCCCCGGGACCTAAGTCACGACTTCGCGTCGGTCAGGCCGGGACCGTGCCTGGCGTCGGCCCGGCTGCTAGGCCAGGCCCAGCTCGTCCAGCGCGAAGGCGTACAGGTACGGCACGCCCGCCGTGGTGCTGATCTTCTCGCCCGCGCCCGTCGCCCGGTCCACGATCGTGGCGACCGCGACGACCTCGGCACCGGCCGCCCGCGCCGCCTCGACGGCGGTGAGCGGGGAGCCACCGGTGGTGGAGGTGTCCTCGACGATCAGGACGCGACGGCCCTTGATGTCCGGGCCCTCGACCTGGCGCTGCATCCCGTGCGCCTTGGCGGCCTTGCGGACGACGAAGGCGTCCAGGCGCTTCCCCTGGGCGGCGGAGGCATGCAGCATCGCGGTCGCGACCGGGTCGGCGCCGAGCGTCAGGCCGCCCACGGCATCGAACTCGAGGTCGGCGGTCAGATCGAGCATGACCTGACCGACCAGCGGGGAGGCGGCGCCGTCCAGCGTGATCCGGCGCAGATCGACGTAGTAGTCGGCCTCAAGACCCGACGAAAGGGTCACCTTGCCGTGCACCACGGCCTTGTCCTTGATCTGCTGGAGCAGGTCAGCGCGTACGTCAGTCATGCCCACGAGCTTAAGCCGCCTGGCCTTACAACCGCCGCCAGGCCCACGTGGCCGCGATCTCCAGGGGCTCGATCGGGGTCACGTACCGCGCATGGGTGTTGAGCCCGTTCGGCGGGCCGGACTGCGGCTCCACGCAGACCGCCTCCTCCTGCTCGTCGTAGACCACCACCCACTCCGCGCGGCTGGTCACCTTGAGCTCCAGCCGCTCCGGCCAGGTGAGGGTGACGTCCACGCCGCCGGGCATGCCGAAGCAGTCGTCCCAGGGGCCCGGCGTGGGGCCGATCCGGCGCCCGGTGGGGAGATGGTCGGCGCCGCGCTCCTCCTGCCAGTCGGCGGTGAAGTCGAGACGGACGTCCTTGCCGTCCTCCCCGAGCCTGCGGTTGAACCACGGGTGCCAGCCGGCCTGGGCGGGGAAGGAATCGGAATGGGTCTCGACGCCCAGGGTGAGCGTGAGCCCGTCCTCGGTCAGCTCGAAGAGCTGCGTGACCCGTCCGGCGTACGGCCAGGGGTCCCCGAGTTCATAGGTGAACGCGGCCGTGCGGCCTTCCCCGTCCGCCGTCCTGGCGGCCTTCCACACGGTGTCGCGGCCGGTGCCGTGGATCGCGTGCGGCGGGGAGTTGAGGGGCAACTGGTGCGTCTCGGCGCCGTTGCGGAACCGCCCGTTCTCGATCCGCCCGCACCACGGCACCATCGGGAAGCATCCGTACCGCTCGCCCTGGCGCAGCAGTTCCGTTCCCGCGATCCGCAGGCTCTCGACCCGGCAGCCGTTGTCGGGGTTGATGGTCAACTCGGCGTCGCCCGCCGTCAGTCGTGTCAGCTCGCTCACGACTCCGACAGTAGACGGGGATCAGCGTCGGCGGCGCAGGGCCCGGCCGACGACGACCGCGGAGGCGAGCGCGAGCGCGGCCGCGGGGGCGATCCAGCGCAGGGTGGCGCCCGCGGTGCTCGACTCCGGCGCAGGGACGGGCGCGTACCGCCCGCGCGGCGGGGCGTGGTCGACCTCCTCGGCGGACCGCCCGATCATGGTGCGCCGGGCGTGCGCGGCCTCGGCGGCGGGCGGCTCGGCGGGGTACTCGACCGGCGTGTCCTCGAAGTCCCCGCCCGCGAGGGGGTCGAGGGACGGCGGCGGGACCGGCGTGTCGAAGACGGTCGGGCGGTGGGGCTCCTCGACGCCGTCGTCGACGCCGTCGCTGTCACTGTCGGCCTCGTCCTCGTCCTCCACCTCGTCGGTGGCGAGGTCCGTGGCGAGGTCCGTGGCGAGCTCCGCGACGGCGGCCAGGCCCGCGACGAACTTCTCGATCAGCCGCTGGGCCGCCGACTCCCGCGCCTCCTCGGAGAGATCCGCGAGGCGCCCGGTCTGGCTGGCGGCACCGGTGAAGGTGAGCGTCGTCCCGTCGGCCACCGGGGTGAGCGCGATCGCCAGGGAGACCTTCACCGAGCCCTTGCCACGGACCTCGGTGCCCTTGCCCTCGACGGCGATGACCCCGTCCCGATCGGTCATGCGGAGCGCGCCGCGGTAGGTGATCGTGTTGCCGCCGGCGCGGATTCTCAGCCGGCCCGACAGCGGGCCCGCCTCCGCGTCGGCGTCCTGCTGGAGACCGGGGACGCAGCGCGCCACCCGGGCAGGGTCCGTGAGCGTCTCGCGCAGGACGTCGGCCGGTACCGGAACGAACACCTCATGCTCCATGGAAGCCGAGCCTACTCAGACCGGGCGTCGGCGTCGCCTGTTTGTCCAGGGAGCGCTTCCCGTGACGCTCAACCGCCGTAGCGCGGGTGCACCAGAGTCGAGGGCGGCGGTACGGCTCCGCGCGGGTCGCGGGTGGCCTCCGCGGCCCGTGCCCCGGCCCCGAGGTCGTCCACCGTCAGGGACCGCAGCCGGGGTGCGTCGGGGGCGAGGCCCAGATCGGGCGGGTAGGTGTCGGCGACGGCCAGGAGGTATCCCCAGTCCCCGGTCCCGGTGCTCACATCGGGGGAACGGTCCGCCCGCTCGGCCCGGTCGGGTCCCGCGGCGACCCGCGCGCCCCGGCCCCGCGCGCTGTAGGGCCGGGTCGCGAAGCCCGCCGCGCGCAGGGTGGAATCGACCGTCCAGAAGGTGCGGGGGCGGGCCGAGACCGAGCCGACGTGGACGACGAGCCGCCCGCCGTCGGCGAGGACCCGGGACGCCAGCCCGTAGAACTCCTGTGAATACAGCTTGGTGCTGGCGGAGATCCCCGGATCGGGCAGATCCGAGATCACCACGTCGTACCGCCCGCCCTCCGCCGCCCCGCGCAGCCAGCGGAACCCGTCCGCGAACTCCACCCGCACGCGCGGGTCGCGGTAGGCATGGCCGTTGAGGGCGGCCAGCTCGGGGTTGGTCCGGGCGAGTCGTACGACTCCGGGGTCGACCTCGACGACGGTGACGGAGCGGACGCCGGGGTAGCGCAGCACCTCGCGGGCGGCGAGTCCGTCGCCGCCGCCGATGATCAGGACGCGCGCGTGGGGCCCGTTCATCGCGGGGTGCACCAGCGATTCGTGGTAGCGGTACTCGTCCTGGCCGCCGACCCGCAGCCGCCCGTCCACGAAGAGGTCCGGCGGGCCGCCGCGCTCGCCCGTCACCACCACCTCCTGGAGGTCGGTGTGGACGGCGACCCGCACGCTGTCGCCGTACACCGCGCGGCGCGCCGCCCGCTCGAAGTCGTCGACGAGGACGGTGGCGGTGGCGAGGACGGCGAGCACCGTCACGTTCGCGGCGATCAGCACCGCCCGGGACCGGGGGGTCAGGTCGCGCCGGAAGAGCCAGAGCACCAGACCGCCGCCCGCCACCGCGTTCACGGCGCCGGTCACGAGCGCGCCGGTGAGCTGTCCGAGCCAGGGCAGCAGCAGGAACGGGAAGGCGAGTCCGCCGACGAGCGCGCCGACGTAGTCGGCGGCGAAGAGGTCGGCGACCGTCCCGGCGGGGTCGCGGGCGCCCTCCTTCTCCCGCGCGCCGGGGGCGCGCGCCGACTCCGCCTTCTGGATCAGCGACATCAGGAGCGGAATCTCCGCCCCGATGAGCACCCCGATGGCGAGCGAGAACCCCACGAGGACGTACCGGGCCTCGCCGATCCACGCGAACGCGGCGTACAGCACGAGGGCCGAACAGCCGCCGATCAGGGCGAGTCCGCCCTCGACCAGGCCGAAGCCGACGGCGGCGCGGCAGCGCAGCCGCTTGGCGAGCAGCGAGCCGACGCCCATCGCGAAGACCATCAACGACAGCACGACGGACGCCTGGGTGACCGAGTCGCCGATCAAGTACGAGGCGAGCGCGACCAGTTCCAGCTCGTAGACGAGTCCGCACGCGGCACAGACGAAGACCACGACGAGGACCGGATACCGCACCGCGCTCGGTCGCACGGGCGCCCGCGTCACCCTCTTGGGTGGCAGGGTCACGGGCGGATCGATCATGTTCGTAACGCTACGTCACACATCTGTCGCCGCTTGTCACCCACACGAGTGCACCTGAGGCTCTGGGGCGGCGCGTTACAGCGTTGCGGGCATACGAACGCCGATCCGCGTCCTGGTGACGACCAACTGCCCTTCCTGCGGGTACGCGTGCCAGGTGCGCCATCGCACCTGGCCCTCGTGGCGCTGCGCCAGCATCGCCGTGAAGGCGTGCGGGGAGCCGGGGAACGTCCCCGCGAGGCCGTTGGGATGGTCGGCGACGAGCGCGAGCAACTCCTGCGCGCGGCCCGCGAACGAGCCGTGGGACAACGTTTCGACACGCGCCGCGAATTCGTACTCCCACGCGCCGAAGCGCTTGGAGACGCCCAGCGGCAGCGGCGTGCTGCTGCCGGGCATGCAGGCGACGGTCTCCGAGCAGCTGTGCTCCTGTTCCTCCAGAAGCACCTGATGGGAGGCGCCGAGAAGCCGCAACTGCAGCTTGGCGCCGGTCAGTTCGAGGTCGAGCACGGCGAGGGCGGGCAGCGGCTCGCGCCCGAGTGCCCAGGCCAGATCGGCCGCGCGGGTGTCGGTGTAGGAGGTCTTCAGGGTCGTGAGCATGGGTCGGCTCCGCAAACACGGTTTGACGGGTGGGCCGGGGGCGCCCCGGAGAAAGGGTTCAACGAGAGTGGGGGATCGCCGGCTCGGGTCCACACACGGTCCGAGGGCTGTCTCTTTTCAACAGCGAGGGAATCATGGACATCGAGCGACTCGCAGCGTTTTTACCCAACTTGCAGCGGTTTCCATCCCCTTCGGGGACCCAACAGTTCACTTGTTCAAGCAGAATCGATTCCGGCTCCAACACAGAGGTGCCCGGCGGATGTTGGACCGGCCGGGCACCTGGGTGATCGCGGAGTCGACTGCCCCGTGTCAGTCGCCCCCGCCGCCACCGCCTCCGCAGGACGAGCCGCCGCCGCAGGACGATCCGCCCCCGCAGGACGAGCCGCCGCCGCCCGACCAGCCGCCACCGCGCCGCCGGCCGCCACCGCGCCGTGAGCCCTTGACGGACGACGCGATGCCCACCACCACGATCAGGATGATGACTGCGATGATCAGAGCTTCCATGTGTGACACCCCCGTAGGTCTTGTGTGACAGGGGGATGCCCCCCACCGCTCCGGCCCAAAGCGCACTTGAGGAAGTCCAGAGCTTCACCGCAGGATGGCGGGCATGACACGACCGCTGCTCAACCGCCGGCTCGCCGAGTTCGGGACGACGATCTTCGCCGAGATGTCCGCGCTGGCCGTCCGGACGGGGGCGATCAACCTCGGACAGGGCTTCCCCGACACCGACGGCCCGGAGCAGATCCGGGAGGCGGCGGTCCGGGCCCTGCGCGACGGACGCGGCAACCAGTACCCGCCGGGGCCCGGCGTCCCCGAGCTGCGCACGGCCGTCGCCGAGCACCAGCTGAAGCGGTACGGCCTCGCCTACGACCCCGACACGGAGGTCCTGGTCACCGCCGGCGCGACGGAGGCGATCGCCGCCTCGCTCCTCGCCCTCCTCGAACCGGGCGACGAGGTGATCGCCCTGGAGCCGTACTACGACTCGTACGCCGCCTGCATCGCCATGGCGGGTGCCACGCGCGTACCGGTCACGCTCCGCCCGCACGAGGGCGCGTACCACCTCGACCTGGACGAGCTACGGAACGCCGTCACCGACCGGACGCGGCTCATCCTCCTCAACACCCCGCACAACCCCACCGGCACCGTCCTGACCCGCGGAGAACTCACGGCCGTCGCGGAGCTCGCCGTCGCACGCGATCTGCTCGTCGTCACCGACGAGGTGTACGAGCACCTGGTCTTCGACGACGCCGAGCACGTGCCGATCGCGAGCCTGCCGGGGATGCGCGAGCGCACGGTCACCATCGGCTCGGCCGGCAAGACCTACTCCTTCACCGGCTGGAAGGTCGGCTGGATCACCGCGACCCCCGCACTGACCACCGCCGTCCGGTCCGCGAAGCAGTTCCTCACCTACGTCTCCTCGGGCCCGTTCCAGTACGCGATCGCCGAGGCGCTGCGCCTGCCCGACACGTACTTCGACGACCTGCGCGCCGATCTGCAGGCCAAGCGCGACCTGTTGAGCGACGGCCTCGCCCAGGCGGGCTTCGAGGTCTACCGCCCGGCCGGCACGTACTTCGTCACCACCGACATCCGCCCCCTCGGCGAGTCCGACGGCTTCGCCTTCTGCCGCGCCCTGCCGGAACGGGCGGGCGTGGTCGCCATCCCCAACGCGGTCTTCTACGACCACCAGGACGAGGGCGCACCCTTCGTACGCTTCGCGTTCTGCAAGAGGCTCGACGTTCTCGAGGAGGCGGTCTCGCGGCTCAAGCGGCTCTGAGCGGACCGTGCCGGAGCGTGGCGGCGATGCGGAGCACCACGGGGTCCGCGTAGCACCGGGCCACCAGCTCCAGCCGGGCCCCGAGCGCCTCCCAGTCGTCCGGGTCGGGTCCGGGACCGGCGGGCCCGGACGGCTCCGGCGCGTACTCCGGCACCGCCGTGGCGTCGGCACCGCCACACCTGCGGGCGATCGCGCACCGGAGACAGGCCGCCTCCACCGCCGCCTCCAGTCGTACGCCCGTCAGCCCGGCGGAGGCCAGCAGGCGGCCCGCCTCGGCCCGGGCCCCTTCGCCGCAGTAGGGGGCGAGGACGAGCATCCCGTCGCTGATCTCGATGATCCGCCGGTACAGCAGCACATCGGGCGCGCTCGACAGCTCGGGCGGCAGCGGCAGGACGACCTCCGGTACCGCGTCCCCGATCGCCTCCCACAGCGGGCGGACACGGCGCAGCCGGCGCCGGCACCGCCGGCCGCGTGCGAGATCGACCAGACCCGGCCAGGCGATGCCGGCGACGATCAGGAGCAGCGTGGGCGCCAGCAGGAGCTGCGTGGTCGCGATCACGACGTCGTCGCGGAACAGCCATAGGTCCCGTCGGCCGACGGCCAGGAAGACCGCGCGGTGCGCCGCGTAGGCGAGGCCCGAGACGCTGGCCGCGTACAGGAGCCGGAGCGAGGTCCGCAGCGGGCCCGGCGGGGCCTGGTGCCGGTACCGGTGGCACATCCGTCCGGCCTCGGCCATGCCCCAGCCGAGGTAGAGCAGATAGATGCTCCAGTACGCGTAGACCGGTGCCGTGGGCGTCTGCGTCAGCAGATGCGCCTCGGGGTCCGGGCGGGGGCTCAGAAAGAAGGAGCAGGACAGCGCGGCCGCCGCCACCGGGAGGGCGAGCGCTCGCCACCGGCCTCTCCGGGGTGCGGAACCCGCCTCCGGGGCCGTGCCGGTGGCCGCCCCGTGGGTGAGCCCGCGGATGAACGCGATCAGGCACGTCGCGGCCGCGAGCGAGAGCAGGTGGGTCAGGAGGTTGGTGACGCCCTCCGCACCGGTCGCCGCCTCCAGCGCCCTGCGGACGGCGGGCGTGCCGAGGGTGACGGAGAGGGTGATCAGCGCGATCATGCCGCTGAGCAGCCCGGACCGGCGGTCCCTGGTCAGCGCCCGCCGCGCGGAGTACACGGTCGCGATCCACAGCGGGCCGAGCAGGACGAGGTCGAAGGGGCGTATCGCGGTCATCGGCGCGTCTCGGGCGCGAGGATGCGCTGCAGCTCGGACAGCGCCGTGCCGGCTCCGTCGGCCACCGGACCCGTGGTCCGGCGGTGGATCAGGGTGGCGAGCAGTTCCGCCTCGCGCTCCTGCACTTGGGAGTAGTCGGTGCGCCCGCGGGCGAGCAGCCGACGGACCATGGCGGGGTCGAGGCCGGGGAAGAGCCGTTCGAGGCCCGAGGACGCCACCTCGTCGGCCGTGCTCCCGTGGTCGAGGAGCAGATGGGCGATCTCATGAAGGATGATGTGCTTCTGGTGGAGCCTGTTCGTGGACGACTCGTAGAAGATGTGGTCCGCGTCCCCGAGGCTTATCAACAGCCCGCACACACCGCCTGATTCACCCGCGCCGGCGGGCAGCGGCGAGAGCGTCAGGCCTCGGCCGCGCTGCTCGGAGATGGTCCTGCACAGTTCCTCGACGGTCTGCGGCCGCTCCGTTCGCAGACTGCTCAGGATCCGCGCACAGCGTCCGCTGAAGTCCGACCACACGTCGTGGCGCATCGCGCCCCCTCCCCCTAGGGCCCCCCGCCCGAGCGCAGTATAGGCAGCCGGGAAGGGCGGTTCAGGGGGAAGATCAATCGGAACGCGACTCCGGTTCGCCGGCTTCCGAACGGGCCGTACGGGCCGTGTGCGCGGCCTGCTCGACCAGGCTCCGTACGAGGTCGATTCCCTGCGCGGACGAGGTGGCGACGGCCGCCGCCCGCATGGCCACGGCGCGGACGTCGTTGCGCCGCATGGCGCCCAGCAGCGCCAGTTGCGCGACCGTCTGCTCGGCGACGTCGTCGTCGATGAAGTAGGCGACGGGGACGCCGAAGAAGACCGCGATGGCCCGCAGCGTCCCGATGGTCGGGTTGCTGGCCTTGCCGTTCATGAGCATCGAGAGCCGGCCGACGCTCAGGGAGGTCCCGTCGGGGTCGTCGGCGTTCTTGATGCCGTCCACGACCTCCTGCAGCGTGTGGCGCCGGCCCAGCGGCTGGACGTTCTCGAAGAGGTACTCCAGGCGCTCGGCGAGAAGTCGGGTCTCCTGGCCTTCCGTGCCGCTCACTGTCGTCCGCCCTCCCCGCACACGTGGTCACGTGGCGTGGGGGAAGTATGGCGCAGCGGGGGCGCCATGGCGAAGGCGGATGGCACCGAACCCGCCACCCGGCCTGGTGCGACACGCCGGGACCCCGCGCCCGGCCGCCGTTTTCCACCCGCGCGGGGGGCCGGTGCGCGCGCCCCCACCGGGCCGGGCCGCTCGTCGGGTAGATCGATTCGTCGGGTCGACCCGACCCCGTGCGCACGGAGGTGCCCCCTGTCCGCCGAGATCCTCGACCGACCGGTCCCGTCCGCCGGTGTCCGGAGCGTCCCGCACCGGCGGGCCTCGCTGCACCGCGCCGCCCCCGCGCTCGGCCTGTTCGCCGCCGCGCGCCTGACCGGGACGCTCGTCCTCGCCGGCTGGGCCTGGCACATCGGGCGCTCGCCGCGCGCGCTGCTCGCGAAGTCCTGGGACTCCGCCTGGTACGCGCAGATCGCCGCCCACGGCTACGGCCGCACCCTCCACAGGCCCGACGGCGTCATCCAGTCCGACCTGGCCTTCTTCCCGCTCTATCCGGGACTCGTACGCGCCGTCACCAGCGTCCTGCCGGTCTCCTTCGGAACGGCCGGGCTGCTGGTGTCCTGGCTGTCGGCCGGCGCGGCGGCCTGGGGGATCTATCTGGTCGGCGAGCGGCTGTACGGACGGCCCACCGGCGTCGTCCTGGTGCTGCTCTGGGGCCTGCTGCCGCACTCGATCGTGCTGACCATGGCGTACACCGAGCCCTTGATGACGGCGCTCGCCGCCTGGGCGCTGTACGCGCTGCTCACGCGGCGTCCGCTGTGGGCGGCCGCGCTGGCCGCCCTGGCCGGTCTCTCCCGCCCCAGCGGGATCGCCGTCGCCGCCGCCGTCCTCGCGGCGGCGGCGTACGAGCTGTGGCGCGGGCGCGGGCGGATGGACCGGCGGATGTGGGCCGCGGCCGCGCTGGCGCCGGTCGGCTGGCTCTCGTACCTGCTCTGGGTCGGCGCCCGGCGCGGCGATCTCCTCGGCGGCTACTTCGCCGTCCAGGACGGCTGGACCTCGCGCTTCGACTTCGGGGTCGGCGCGCTGCGCTTCGTCCGGGACATGCTGGGCGGCCGGACCCAGTTCGGCTTCGCGATGGCGCTGCTGATCACGGCCGCCGGGGTGATGCTCTTCGCCCTGCTCGCGCTGGTGGACCGGCCGCCGCTGCCGGTCCTCGTCTACACGGGCGTGCTGGTGCTCATCACGGTCTGCGGCTCCGGCTTCTTCGAGTCGAAGCCGCGCTTCCTGCTGCCCGCGTTCCCGCTGCTGCTGCCCCTGGCCCACGCACTGACGAAAGCCCGGCCGGGGGCCGCGATCGTGGTGATCACGGCTCTGGCCGGGCTCTCGTTCAGTTACGGGGTGTACGCGCTGACGATGGCGTACATGGCCCTGTGAGGAACCGGGGGCTACTCGCCCTCGGCCTCCTTGTCCTCGGGGGACTCCAGGCCGAACTGCTCCACGAGCCACTTGTCGAACTCGATGGAGGCGCGCACCCAGCTGACGGTGGAGGACACGAAGTGCTCCAGCGCCACGCCGGTGCCGATCAGCATCTGGGCCTCACCGATGAGACGGAGGGTGGCGGAGCCGTCCTCCTCCTCGTGCAGGTGCGTGTACACCTTGGGCCACAGGGTGCGGCGGTTCCAGTCGTCGATCGCGTCGAGAACCTTGGCGCGGTCGTCGGCGGAGTGCGGGCGGTCGTAGAACGTCCGCACCGAGAAGACACGCTGGTCCTCCTCGCCGCGGAACATGAAGTACGTCCGGAATTCCTCCCACGGCGCCGCGAGGTCACCCTCGTCGTCGACGACGTACTTCAGCTCCATCTGGTCCAGGAGCTGCTTGACCAGGTCCTGGTCGGGGACGACGGGGCCCGCCGGTCCTGCTGCCTGAGGCTGGGGCTGGCCCCCGAAATTCGGAATCGAGGACGGGTCGATGCTCACCGTGAATATCCCTTCGTACGGTTGCCGCCATCCTCCCCCATGCCGGGCGGTACGGCGCAAGCCCCGCCTGCCGCGATCCGCTGCGGGCTGACAAGATCTGGTGCCTTTGGGGGACAAACCGAAGCCGGTCCGCCCGCATGCGCGCGGATCGCGGCCGGCGGGTCCATCGACAGCCGACCGCGTCCGCCTACTGCGCCGCGCCCACGATCAGGCCGTCCTCGAAGCGGTCCACGCGGACCGTGTCACCGTCGCGGACCTCGCCCGCGAGGATCTCCTTCGCCAGCCGGTCGCCGATCGCCGTCTGGATGAGGCGGCGCAGCGGCCGGGCGCCGTACGCCGGGTCGTTGCCCTCCTCGGCCAGCCAGGCCAGCGCCTCCGGGGTGACCTCCAGCGTCAGCCGACGTTCGGCGAGGCGCTTGGCGAGCCGGTCGATCTGGAGCCGCGCGATCCGCCCGAGCTCGGCCTTGTCGAGCGCGGAGAAGACGACCAGGTCGTCGAGCCGGTTGAGGAACTCCGGCTTGAAGGAGGCCCTCACCACCTCCAGGACCTGCCGCTTCTTCTCCTCCTCGGAGGTCAGCGGCTCGACCAGGTACTGGCTGCCCAGGTTGGACGTCAGGATCAGGATGGTGTTGCGGAAGTCGACCGTGCGGCCCTGGCCGTCGGTGAGCCGGCCGTCGTCGAGGACCTGGAGCAGGATGTCGAAGACCTCCGGGTGGGCCTTCTCGACCTCGTCGAGCAGCACCACGCTGTACGGACGGCGGCGCACCGCCTCCGTGAGCTGGCCGCCCTCCTCGTATCCGACGTAGCCGGGGGGCGCGCCGACGAGCCGGGCGACGGAGTGCTTCTCGCCGTACTCCGACATGTCGATGCGGACCATGGCCCGCTCGTCGTCGAAGAGGAAGTCCGCGAGCGCCTTCGCCAGCTCGGTCTTGCCGACACCGGTCGGGCCGAGGAAGAGGAAGGAGCCGGTGGGACGGTCGGGGTCGGCGATCCCGGCGCGCGTACGGCGGACGGCGTCGGAGACGGCCCGTACGGCCTCGGTCTGGCCGATGAGCCGCCTGCCCAGCTCGTCCTCCATGCGCAGCAGCTTCTGCGTCTCGCCCTCCAGGAGGCGGCCGGCGGGGATGCCGGTCCAGGCGCCGACCACGTCCGCGATGTCGTCGGGGCCGACCTCCTCCTTGACCATCGTGTCCTTCGAGACCTCCTGCTCGGCCTCGGACGCCTCCTCCAGCTCGCGTTCGAGCGTCGGGATCTCGCCGTAGAGCAGCTGGGAGGCGGTGTCGAAGTCACCGTCGCGCTGGGCCCGCTCGGCGCGTCCGCGGAGCTCGTCGAGCTGTTCCTTGAGCTCGCCGACGCGGTTGAGGGACTGCTTCTCCTTCTCCCAGCGGGCGGTCAGGCCGCGCAGCTCCTCCTCGCGGTCGGCGAGGTCGCGGCGGAGCTTCTCCAGGCGCTGCTTGCTGGCGTCGTCGGACTCGTTCTTGAGCGCCAGCTCCTCCATGCGCAGCCGGTCCACGGAGCGCTGCAGCTCGTCGATCTCGACGGGCGAGGAGTCGATCTCCATCCGGAGCCGGGAGGCGGCCTCGTCGACGAGGTCGATGGCCTTGTCGGGCAGGAAGCGGGAGGTGATGTACCGGTCGGAGAGGGAGGCGGCGGCCACGAGCGCGGAGTCGGCGATCTGGACCTTGTGGTGCGCCTCGTACCGGCCCTTGAGTCCGCGCAGGATCGCGATGGTGTCCTCGACGCTCGGCTCGGCGACCAGGACCTGCTGGAAGCGGCGCTCCAGGGCGGGGTCCTTCTCGATCCGCTCGCGGTACTCGTCGAGGGTCGTCGCGCCGACCATGCGCAGCTCGCCGCGGGCCAGCATCGGCTTGAGCATGTTGCCGGCGTCCATGGCGGAGTCGCCGCCGGCGCCCGCGCCGACGACCGTGTGCAGCTCGTCGATGAAGGTGATGATCTGGCCGTCGCTGGCCTTGATCTCGGAAAGGACGGTCTTCAGGCGCTCCTCGAACTCGCCGCGGTACTTGGCGCCCGCGACCATCGCGCCGAGGTCGAGCGAGACCAGGCGCTTGTCGCGGAGGGACTCCGGGACGTCGCCCTTCACGATCCGCTGGGCGAGGCCCTCGACGACGGCCGTCTTGCCGACGCCGGGCTCGCCGATGAGGACCGGGTTGTTCTTGGTGCGGCGGGAGAGCACCTGGACGACGCGCCGGATCTCCTGGTCACGCCCGATGACGGGGTCCAGCCTCCCCTCCCGCGCGGCGGCCGTGAAGTCCGTGCCGAACTTCTCCAGCGCCTTGTACTGACCCTCCGGGTCGGGTGTGGTCACCCGGCGTCCTCCCCTTGCCTTCTCGAACGCGTCCAGCAGCCTCTTCGCGCTCGCCCTCTGCCGTTCCAGGACCTCGCCCGCCTGCCCGCCCTTCGCGGCGATCCCGATGAGCAGGTGCTCGGTGGAGAGGTACTCGTCCCCGAGCTCCTTGGCCACCTTGGCGGCCTCGGCGATGACGGCGAGCAGCTCCCGGTTGGGCTGCGGCGGCGCGACCGTCGAGCCGGTCACGCTGGGCTGGGCGGCGAGCAGCCGCTCCGCCCCGGACCGTACCGCGGCCTGGTCGGCCTCGACGGCCGCGAGCAGGTCGACGATGTTCTCGTTGTCCTGACCCGCGAGCAGTGCGAGGAGCAGATGCGCGGGGGTCAGATCGGGGTGTCCCCCGGACACGGCGCGGCTGGTGGCCGCGTTGATCGCGTCCCGGCTCCTGTTGGTCAGTTCGGCGTCCACGTGGGCTTCTCCTCCTCGGTGTGCGCTGTACACGGTCTATGACTCATCCAGCGTACACAAAGTTGAGTCTATTCCGCTCAAGGTGTCGCACATACCCGTCCCGCGGGTAGGTTCCGGGCATGGCGACTGACCCGCGGAACCCGGACGACTCGTACCTCAGCTTCTGGCGCGAGTACCACATGAGCACCCTGACGACCCCGCGCGCGGACGGCACCCCGCACGTGGTGGCGGTGGGCGTGACGTACGACCCCGAGGGCGGCGAGAACGGCATCGCCCGGGTGATCACCAACAAGCACAGCCACAAGGTGGCCAACGTCCTGGCGGCGGGCCCCGAGGGCGCGCGCGTCGCGGTCTGCCAGGTGGACAAGGGGCGCTGGGCGACGCTGGAGGGCGTGGCACGCATCCGTACGGAGGCGGACGTCGTCGCGGACGCGGTGGACCGCTACGCGACGCGCTACGGCCGGACGCCGGCCCCGAACCCGGACCGGGTGGTCATCGAGATCGCGCTGACGCGGGCCATGGGCCGGGCGTAGCACCCCACCTCTGCACGAGCTTCCGGCACGGGCTCCCGTACGGGCTCCCGCACGGACCTCCCGCGCGGGCTCCCGCACCCGGACAGCACAGCGGCGGGGGGTGGGGGGTGGTGGGGGGTGGGGGGGGGGGTGGG